>DBKX01000264.1 GCA_002297865.1 Lachnoclostridium sp. UBA739 | reverse complement strand
CACACATGATGATAGCATGGTCGCCAAGAGTAGCCTTTAGCTTCTCACGCACCAAGTCAGAGGTGTTCTCTTGGGAACAGATGATATAGAAATTACCACCGCTCAACTTATTCAAGTTATCATATACAGGGATTCGGTAATTGCCGAACCATGGCGAAATCCAAAGTATTTTCATTGTTGTTTATTATCTTACTAATGATAGTTTATCTTGTTTGTTGATTATGATTGTCTATGACATATTGATAATAGTCCACCATCTGGGGGATAATGACATCCATGTCAAAGCAATGCATGATTCTCTCATGCGCTTTCTTCCTCATTTCATTCTTCTGCTCCTCAGACAACGCGCAAGCCTCCTTGATTTTCTCAGCCCAAGCCTTCGGATTTTTAGGCGATAGCAAGAACCCGCTCTTGCCATCCTCGATAATCTCACTCATGCCGCCAGAATTACTCCCGATGACTACAGCACCAGAGAGCATCGCCTCAATGCAGACCATCGGCATATTCTCCCACCAAGAAGGGAAGCACACTACATCAGCCTCTGCATAGCGCTTCATCACTTCCTCACGAGGCAACTTACCTATGAGATGGAACCAAGGTTCATCTCCGTATTTCGCTTGTAGTGCATCAGCGAAAGCACCAGTCTTTCCCACCAAGTCAAGATGAAAATCACTCATATCGCTAAAATCTAATAAGAGTTTGCAAGCATCAGCCAAATCGCCACACCCCTTCCAGTCACATACCGTTCCTACAAAAAGGATATGATTTTCCCCCATCTTAGAAGGAGAAAGCAAACGATTGCCTTGCGAAGAAAAAGATTTTGAATTTGCAGATTGCAAAGAAATACCACTGGAATCCGAAGTCCATTTCTTTGCCAAAATCGGGTTATAGATTACCTTTATTCTATCATGCGGAATGTGCAAGAACTTACAGCTCCAGTCCTTGAGCGAAGTACTGCAAGAAGTGATATACCGTGCCTTTTTCATCACTTCCAACTCTTTCCGTCCTTGCCAATAATAAGAGGCATTCTCTTTTGAAAGCCGTTGCAAAGAGAAATTGTTATGATCGAGAAGCATTGGCGTATGAAGTCTTGTCACAACTGGAATGCCGATGTCATCCAAGAAATATCCCTCTGCCCCATACTCAGGCACCTCGATAATATCCACATCTTTCAGTTCAAACACTTTCCGCCTAATTTTCTTGCGATAAGGATAGAAGCGATAGAACATTCTGAACTTCTTCACTATCGACCTCCCTTCCACTTGTGGAATCACAAAGTCGCCACCCGAAAGTCGTATCACTCTCACCCCATCGTCATCCTCATCAGAAGATACACGAGTATCATCCGAGGCTGCAATCACTGTCACCCGATGCCCTGCATCACACAACCCATGTGCTACCTCTTTAATATATGACGCAATACCACCACCACGAAGAGACGGTGGATACTCACGACAAACAAAACAAATGTGCATAAGAAAAAAATGACAATATGAAAAAAGACCGGCAAGAGGTGTCGTCNNTAATTAAATACCAATAGAAATCAACGCTATTGGTGGATATATCACAATTTGCCATTCACTCGCATAGTCCCATACAATTTTATCAAATTGGAAATAGAACCATCCTACCATAATAAATGCTATCAGCACCAGACACACGTTTCTGACCTTTACCTTTGCCGATATGAAAGGATACACAAACGGCATGAATGCCAATAACATCATAAAATACCGAATCTGTGCCAACGGCTTACTGTACATTGCCGCTACAGCCATAAGCAAGAGCAAAGTAATGTTAAGAATAAATGCCTGAGCATTGTCTATATAATGCTTGCGACGCAACCAAAGCTGTCGGAATACTATCAAGAACATCGGCAATGCGATTACCAGCACCTGTGATATGACAAGAGTACTTGCCATATCTTCCTGTCCTTCTGATTCTGCCAATCTTTTCATTCCATATCCAGCAACACCACTGTCGCTTGAGACATTCTGAGCCATTCGAGGTCCCATCACTATAAAAGCGACAACCATCAGAACGAAAAATATCATCCATTTCTTAGTCAAGCGTCCCCGTAAAGGTTTCAATATAAGGAACGGCAGGAACAGTCCCGTTGAAGCATGTGTTAAAACCGAGCATAAGGCTATTATCCATAGACGCAGTGTCATCTTTCCACTTTCAGCATAAGCCCCCAGGACATACATCATTATTGCTTGCGCAAAAAACTGTTTCTGAATCTGAAGGGTATATTGGAAGAAAAGATAGAAAAACGACAAAGTTATTATTCCACAAACAATAGGGTATTTCGGCATCTGTATTTTGCGGAACACTTTATACAATCCCAAATAAATCATCATGTATTCTGCAAATGTATATATGGCTGCAAACAGTGGATAATAACCAAACGTCAAATAATAGCCGAAGTAATTATACACACCATTCATGAACTCACCTGATATATTGTTTCTTGTTGGATCCATGAAATAGTCTGTTCCATATATATAGACCAAAGACTTGAAAAAGCCAATTAAAGGTACGTTATTGTATGCCACGAAATAATTAACCTGGTCGCCGCTTGGCTGTTTCGTCGCATTAATTGAACCAAGATATATCGCAACACATGCCATCAAAAGAATATAGTCTGAAAACCTGGGATTTTTTTTCTTGAAGACAAGAAGAAAGACCAAAGGCAGAGAGATGACAGGAGGCATTATAAGGAACAACAGGAAAACGCTTATAACATATCCCCATGAAATATGTTCATACCTTGCTAAACTCACATTATTCATTAAACATTTTATTTATAGATTTTATACAAACAGAAAATTCTTGCTTTATTAAGATATTCCAAGATCCGATATTCCTTTCTTTCAATACTATTGCCGTATTTTGAATTAACGTTTTTTACTATATCCGCCATAAAAGCATTTACAAAATTACCTGCAATAAAGTTTGTTTCAGACTTTATATGGCTCAATATTAACATCAAGTCATCTTTATAGCTTTTGTCTACATCCGACACCGTACCGTAATACTTCCTATACCCATACACACAAGCATCCTTATAAACATTCCTATCAGAATACTGAAGATAATCCACCATAAAAGCAGCATCTTCCATCAAACGGCAATGAGGAATAAAACGAATCTGATTCTTTTCAATGATATCACGGCGGAACAGACACGTCCAGAGAAAGTACTCCTTCATGAGAATTTTATGATAGAACGTCTCTGCCCCCATAAGTTTCCCATCATAGCGTCGGCGAATCACTTGCTTCTTATTGACAAATACCTGCTTGCCTTCT
>DBKX01000208.1:3065-5941 GCA_002297865.1 Lachnoclostridium sp. UBA739 | reverse complement strand
TTTTTTGTACGAAAAAGGAGGTGCGCACTAATTTCTTAGTGCGACACCCCCTCTGCTTGATTTCCGAGCTGAATTTCTTCGTTTCCGATAAGCAAAAGGTTCTTAGATATTGTTTTCTTGGGTTTGTCAGGTATTTTTCTCCTTTTCTGTTTTTATTTAGCCGACTTTCAAATGCCGTTAGGCATTTGCCAGATACGCACTTTATAATACAAAGTACAACTGGTTAGGGGATGCCCCTAAGACCCCTTATTATCGGGTGTGACTATAGGTTTTGGAGGCAGTTTGAGAATGTGAGGGTAAGTTTTACTGGTGGTAAGTTTATGGTATTTTGGGCATGAAAAAAGTACCTACAGGATTTGCGGGTACTTTCTTTTCACAGCTTAAATATTTGCTCTCAAAATATCTGCAACACTATTTAAAGCTTTTTTTGTTATTTTATATTTATTCCATTTATCTTTCAATGCAGTTATAAATTCCTTATTTAACTCAAAATTATGTTCTTGCATCTCGATAACCATTTCATTAAGAATATTAATAAAATCTTCTGTTTTAGTTACTTTCTTTAACTCATGATGTATTTTGATTAATTCATTTGATGATAGCATAATCTTCTTCTCAGCTTTATTGGCATCTTGCTGTTTCAATGCAATTTTATCAGAAACTTCTTCATTTTTGTATGAATTGTCTTTAATTTTCTCAAGTTTTTTTACATAGATAGTTTGTTCATATTCTGTTTTCAAAACCCTAATAAGCACCTTTATATTTTTATAAGAATTATATTCATTTTCTATTTCACATAATGTAACTTTTCCGAATGGTAGTAATATTAATGAATCGCCTTTATTCATTTTAAATACCGTATCTTTTCCAAATAACGGAAGTTTCTTGTCATGTAATGATATACAGTCCCTACCACTAATCAATAAATCTATCAATTTGTCAAACATATTGTAGTCTTGTACCATTCTCCACTCTAGAGGAATCCAATCAACTCCATACAATGCACCAAATAGACCGCCTACCATGGATGCAATTGTATCCGTATCAGCATTACGTAAATTGGCTGCTTCAACTAAACCCCTTACTGGATCATCAGCATATTTAGAAAATAGATATATGCAAATTACAGCAGTATTATTACCTGCACCATTACATTCCTTGTTGAAACACCCTAATTTTGTTAATGTTTCATTACCAATATCTAATACCCCTAAATCAATTCCCCTTTTAGCTACTTCTAATAATTCAAGTGTCTCATGAACAATACTATTCCATAACTCTCTATAATCCTCATGCAATACTCTCTCGGCACATAATATCCAATTATCAAAATTATTTACACTCGGAATACTACTCCAATATACTTTATTATCAATCATATCTTGAATTAACTCACCGTATCCTAATGTACTTTCTTTTGTCAATATATACTGTATACCATATGCATAAAGCATCCCTCCCAATAAGGCTCTTGGATGACCATGCGTATACATTCCGTTTAGAACTACTTGTTTCATAATCATTGAAATATCGTTTTCATTACAAAAAACATGAGGCATTATCCTCATTGCAACACCATTACCACCAGCCATAAAATATCTTTTTACATCATTGTAGGAGTTTGTTTTCTCATCCCATGGATGATTTCCCTTTTTCCAGCATTCAGCCGCCCTTTTGGTAGGTCCTCCTCCTCCCCTTTCATATACTAGCCAAGTAGGTAGTTCTGACTGCATAAAAAAAGTACTCCATTTACTTCCTTTTAACAAACTTCTTAAGGTAGCTATAAGAAGTTGAGTGTCATCACTATATTCACCAGCAGCAATTTTTTCTTCGTGTGGCCAGAATCTTCCTCCACTTTTTCTTCTCCATGAAACAAAATTTTTATTATAACTATTTTTCTTATGATTAATATTTCTACTATTCTGTTCATTTGGCCAGCCTAAAGCATCACCAATTGAAGCTCCTAACATCGCTCCCGTATACTTAGTCTTTGCTAGCATCGTCATTCAATTCAGCCTCCTCATATTTAATTTCTAATGGAGCCTCGCCATTTCTAATTTTTCTACTCGTAACATCTGAAAACAATTCAGGGGACACATAAATATCAAATTGCGGAACATCATTTAGTAACTTCCATTCTGCTCCTTTTAGTTTAGCATTTTTCTCACTATCTAAAGCAATTCCAGTAATATATTCTCTCGGTATATTCTGAAAAACAAGTACCTCAGCCTGATCATCCGTTGGTGCATTCCTTAACATCCTTGGTGTTCTAGCCCGTGGATATTTAGCTTCTGGTATGCTATCTTCATAAATTTTTCTAAATCCATCATAGCCTGACTCAATGTATTTTCCTCTTGCTGTTGCTGCATTTACTGGGCAAAACATAGTTGTATCCCAAGTCATAACAATAGGATCAATGAAAATAATAGCCCAATCTTTAAATAAAGGATTATTGTCTTTCACTCTTTTGTAATACCAATAATTTGGATATTGAATTGAGCAGTTTACATACTTAGTCTTTCCATCATAACGTTCCTTATCATTCTGTACCAACACATCTTCATCAATAAAATCTACTGCTTTTATCCCTTCACTTGAATTTAAGATGTGTAACAATTTATTTGTATGCACAAAATGACATAATCTTGTTATCTTTCGTGAGGATATATCATTTTGTATTTCAATTATACTCATAGATTCTCCCTCTCATCATATAACATTTCAGTATTCTCTGGTAATAACTCTGTCTTTTCTCCCGAACAAGTAATAATTAATCCTTTTTTAGCACGTGTTACCGCAACATATAACAATTTGACTTCTTCTTTTAATGCTTCCTCTCTACTTTCTAATGCGGTTATCCTATCTTGACTAGGCAG
>DBKX01000208.1:1757-2992 GCA_002297865.1 Lachnoclostridium sp. UBA739 | reverse complement strand
CAGTATCAAATTCTAATCCTTTTGCCGAATGATACGTTCCAATTGATAGTGGAGCATTATTATTTAATGCTTGCATTTTGCTTTTTAATACTTGTGGTCTTATACCTATTTCTCTTACCATACCATCAATTTCATCAACCTTTTTCCTGCTTCTTACTAATATAGCAATCAAACCATTTCTAGGCATTTTACTAACGGTATCTTTCAACCATTCTATTTCTTGTACTTCATCATCAAATTTTACTAATGCCGGTAAAGGCGAAGAAGCTTTTGGCATCACAGGCTCAACTAAATCAGATTCCCCAGCAAAATACTTAGATTTTGCAATAGCAAGAGCAAGCTTAGCAATTTGCTTACTATTTCTATAATTTCTGTCAAATCTCCATATTTCCTTATTGTTAACATTTAATCCAGCAGAATGCCATGATACCCTATTTCCATAAATCTGCTGTCCTACATCACCAAAAAAAGTTAAAGAACCATCTGCTGGTATAGCTTTGATTAAAGATTTGAGCATTACTGGTGACAAGTCTTGACCTTCATCTATTACGATATGTTTATACATTCGACGGCTATTATCATTTGTAAATTCGTCCAACACAGCACTCGCCATGTCATCCCAATCATAGAGGTAACCCTCTGATGTTCTAACATTCTTATACTCCTCATATACCATATAGAAATATTTTCTATTTTCTCTAATAATTCTAGTCCCAACTCTTCCAATTCTTTCTGCACATTTATACTCTTCTAAAGATTTTATACCCATTTTTTGGATCCAACTAATTTCCTCAAGAAAAACTTCTCCATCTCTTTTAAGTGTACTATTAATCCCTACATTCCTTATTACATTTCTTTGAGCCTCTTTTACTAATATTAATTTTCTATTTTCTCCATCTTCCATTCCAGAAACAATCAAATTACGCCCTTTCATCTTACCTCTTGCATTAAGATATCCACGTGCAAAATGATGATAATTTCTAACGTCTACATTACTCAACTCTCCTCCTGCAATAGCCTCTAAGTATTTCACCAAAGTTTTATTGAATGTTAATAACAAAACCTTTCCATCATCTGTTATGCTAGATAAATACTTTGCACGATAAATCGCAAGTGTTGTTTTTCCACTTCCCGCAGTTCCTAGAACTACCCTATGTCCTTCTGGTGGTAAATCCATTACTTCTATCTGAATTCCTTCTGCTTGTGGTAATGCCATTATACTCTCCTCCTGGTTT
>DBKX01000208.1:0-1696 GCA_002297865.1 Lachnoclostridium sp. UBA739 | reverse complement strand
TAAAATTCCATTTTTTTCATTATACCACTTTATTTTCCACATTCCAATTTCATTTTAAACAAAATAAATTCAATAGTTCCTAGCATTACTCCACCACCCCCCCACCACCATCTCCACCTATCTCCCGTCTTTGACAGTTCTGGTACCGTCACTTCTCTTACATTTTCTATCTCCGCCATATATTCAATGTATTTTGTTGTCCCATCCACATATTCAAACACAACTTCCATAACATCATCACAAAGCACATACCCATCCAAAGCCTTCGTTTCCACCAGATAATACTTCACATACTCCACGAATTCTCCATTTTCATATCTTCCAATTTCATAATCCATAGACTCCGCAAAGCCATTCTCATCAGTAATTAATGTTCCCAGTACCGTTCCATCCGTACTTCTAGCTTCAAACTCCACTCCTTTCAATGCCTTGCCTGTCATACCATCTGATTTTTGCAAGCGTATCTTTCCCTTTGCTAAGTCATCTTTCATAACGACGTGTTGCAATTCCTTTGTATCTAAAACCTCAAATACAATATCCTCTGCAATCACATAACCAAAAGGTGCTGCCTCTTCTTTTAAAATGTATTTTCCCACTGGCAGCCTCTCAATTACATGTCCTTCCTTTGATGAAACCCATTGTTCAATATGCTCGCCTTCCATATTCCATAAGGAAAGCTCTGCCCTACTTAACACATTTTGACCAGAATAATCCATTTTTGTAATCTGAACCTTTGTAGGATAATTTACAAGTTCAAGATCTACCTCTTGCAACTTCTACCTTGCCCCCCCTGATATTCTGTCACAAACTCAAACCGTTCATCAGATAGTACATACCCATCCACTGTCTTTATTTCTTTCACATAGTAACTTCCTAATGGAAGCTCTGTTATAAATTCAGCAACTCCTTTCTGATCCGTAACCGCTATCTCAATAAGACTATCTTTATTTAATATAACTTCATTTTTTGTATTTAGAATATCATCCTTTGCATACAGTCCAAATGTAACACCTTCTAAATGCTCACCCGTTTCTGCGTCTGATTTCACTATCCTTACTTTTAACTTTTCCTTGACATTCTCAACATCAATTCCCGCATATATAACTTCTGTATCCTGATTTTGGTAAGCTAATTCAAAATGAATCGGCTCTGAATCCAATACATAGCTATCGGCAGTTTTGGTTTCCGTTAAATAATACTTTCCAAGAGGTAAGCCTTCAATAGATGCAACACCTGTTTCATCCGTTACTAATTCCGCTACCAGTTCTCCCTTTTCATAAAATACCTGTGTTCCATCTACATTTCTAATATCCTCATCTGCATACAGTTCAAATGTTACCCCTTGCAGACTCCCAGTTACATAACCGAACAAATAGGATAAATAATTTCCATTTGCTATTACTGGATCGGCTGTATCTAAAAACTCTCCTTCCTTATTCAAAATAATTGTGCCTGTTGGAACCTCATCTTCCATTATAATAGTTTGCACATCACCCGTATCTGCTATTGTAAATAAGACATCATCTGCTTTCAGGTAGCCATGAGGAGCTGATTCTTCTCTCAAAATGTAGGATGCTCCTATTTTCAATCCTTTCACCACATGGCTTTTGTTGGATTGACTTACCCATGATTCCAAGATTGTTTCATTTTCATCCAATAAACAAAGTCTAGCTCCTTCTATCATTTTGCCTGTATT
>DBKX01000389.1 GCA_002297865.1 Lachnoclostridium sp. UBA739 | reverse complement strand
TCGCCATCCTGTACTACATATTCTTTACCTTCTGAGCGAACTAATCCTTTTTCTTTTGCCGCATTCATAGAACCGCATTCTACAAGATTGTCATAACTTACAACTTCGGCACGAATAAATCCACGTTCAAAGTCACTGTGAATCTTACCAGCAGCTCCAGGAGCTTTTGTTCCTTTTGTAATTGTCCAAGCTCTTGTTTCCTGCTCCCCTGCTGTAAGGTAACTACTAAGACCTAATAAATGATAACTTGCACGGATTAATTTTTCCAACCCAGATTCTTCTAGTCCTAGATCCTGTAAGAATTCTGCTTTTTCATCATCATCCAGCTCAGCGATCTCCTGTTCAATCTGGGCACAGATAACAAATACTTCAGAGCCTTCCTTTTCAGCAAATTCACGTACACGTTTAACATGTTCATTGCTTGCTGCATCATCAGCTAAATCATCTTCACTAACATTTGCTGCATAGATTACTGGTTTATTGGTAAGAAGCTGATATCCCTTAATCCATTCGATTTCATCTTCCTCTTCTACACCAAAACTCTTCGCCATGTTGCCAGCTTCTAAATGTGCTTGCAGACGTTTTAGAAATTCTACTTCTTTCGCAAGTGTTTTATCATTTCTTGCTCCTTTGGATGCACGTGCAATTCGACGTTCTATCATTTCAATATCAGAGAAAATTAATTCTAAGTTAATAGTTTCAATATCACGAAGTGGATCAATCGAACCATCTACATGGATAATATTTGTATCTTCGAAGCAACGTACCACATGAACGATCGCATCAACTTCACGGATGTTTGCAAGGAACTGGTTCCCTAAACCTTCTCCTTTGGACGCACCCTTTACAAGTCCTGCAATATCAACGAATTCAATGGTAGCTGGTACAGTCTTTTGTGAATTGTACATTTCTGTAAGAACCTGCAGTCTCTTATCTGGAACTGTAACAATACCCACATTTGGATCGATTGTACAGAATGGATAGTTTGCAGATTCTGCTCCTGCCTTTGTTAAAGAATTAAATAATGTACTTTTACCTACGTTAGGTAATCCAACAATTCCTAATTTCATAATTTTCCTCTTTCCTGCGTGTTTTTCGCATTCTTTTAATCTCTAGCCTCTATCATTAATAAAATTCCTTTTTGAAATTCAACATAAGCTGTCTCATCTACAATTTCATTACTGATTCCTAAGCTTTCGCCATTTACCATTGTACAATTTTCTAATGGATATTTGAACCCCTTTAATGTAAGATTCTCAATCTTCTCTGTAAATGGTATAAATGATATATAATCTCCGAACATCTTTCTTTTCTCTAATACCACAGAATGGCTTAACATAGAAATCCGATTGTGCTCGTTGATAAGGTACGTGTTACTATTACTTGACAATGTCTTCTTTAAAATATGAATATTGCCGAGAGTATGATCCATTCGGCTACCAATACCTCCAACGATATAAACAGCTTCTGGCTCAGCAGATAGCGCTAACGAAAGCGCGATATCTGTATCCGTGCTATCTTTCACTGGATTATATTCACGTATTGGCACACTGGTTTCATCTTTATAATGCCGAATAATTACATGGTCAATTGTATCAAAATCTCCAACAATATAATCTACTTTTAGATTTAATTCATAGGCATGCTTTAATCCGCCATCTACACAAATGATTTGTTCGCATTCTTCCTCTTTAAGCAATTTTAATAGAAACTCTTGATTCACATCACCGCCTGAAATAATACAGACCTTTTTGTGCTTTTTCAGAGGCAAGCGCTCCGTTATCATCTGTTCACGTTCGGTATTACTTTCCATTGTCAAATGCCTCTTTGAATTTTCGTACATTGTCTTCTGCATCACCTTTAAAAACAGCGGTACCTGCTACGATTACATTGGCACCAGCCTTCATAACGTCTTGTACATTATTAAGACCAACTCCGCCATCTACTTCTATATCAACTGTAAGACCTTTTTCATCTATCATCTTACGCAACTGTTCAATCTTTGTCAGGGTATTTGGAATAAACTTTTGCCCGCCAAAGCCTGGATTTACACTCATAAGAAGTACCATATCTAGCTCTTCTAATATATACTCAAGTGTAGAGAGTGGCGTAGCAGGATTTAATGCGACACTGGCCTTCATTTCCGCATCCTTAATTGCCATTACAGTACGATTCAAATGTTTGCAGGCTTCTGCATGCACAGTCAAAATATCGGCTCCACATTTTTTAAACTCTTCGATATACCTTGCAGGTTCTTCAATCATAAGATGTACATCAAAAGTCTTTTTTGTAACCTTCCTGATGGATTGAATAACTGGCATTCCGAAAGAAATACTAGGAACAAAAATCCCATCCATCACATCAATATGAAGCATATCTGCTCCTGCTTTATCAACTGTTTCCACTTCTTTCTGTAACTGTTTAAAATCCGCTGCCAGCAGCGATGGCGCTAACTTATACATTTTATCCCGTCCTTAATACTTTTTCTGTTGTTTCAACTCTTCATACAAAAACTTATAGTTTTCATATCGTATTTTACTAATCTTTCCCTGCTCTAATGCATCTTTCACACCACATTGCGGCTCATTAATATGAACACAGCCATTAAATTTACAATATGGTTCATAGTTTTCAAATTCCAAAAAATAATCTTTCAATTCTTCCTTTTCCATGCCATCTATATATAAGGAAGTAAATCCTGGTGTGTCCATAATATACGTACTTCCTGTAACATGGAATAATTCTGAATGTCTGGTTGTATGTCTGCCTCGTTCTATTTTTCTGCTGATTTCACCTGTTTCCATTTGCGCTTCAGGTTTTATCTCATTAATAATAGAGGACTTTCCTACTCCGGAAGGTCCTGCCAGTACAGTCGTTTTATTATGAAGGAGATTTTTAAAATCATCCATGCCCTGTCCCGTTATGGTGCTTGTAAAAACCACTTGATATCCACATTGTACATAAGTCTCCTCCAAAAGCTTTAACTGTTCATCGTTAGCAATATCCTGCTTATTAAAGCAGATTACACATGGTACATTCTGTCTTAACATCATTACAAGAAATCTGTCTAACATATTAAAGTTTGGTTCTGGCTTCGCCGCAGCAAAAATAATAATTGCCTGATCTACATTGGCAACCGCTGGTCGAATAAGCTGATTTTTTCGTTCTAACACTTTTGTGATATTTCCCACAGCTGTTTCTTCATCTAGTATATCAATCTCAACATCATCACCAACGAGCGGCTTCACTTTTTTATTACGAAATACACCTTTTGCCTTACATTCATACACCACGTTATTGGGTGTATGAACGTAATAAAATCCAGCAATTCCTTTAATAATCTTTCCTATCATCTATCTACTGCTCCACTTTCGTAAACGAAATAGCAATGGAATCTCCTCTTTGCTCTCCATCTACATACATCGTTAACGTTCCATTCGATTCATCATATCCTTCTACATCCGACAACTGATATGGGAAATCCTCGTATGTGAGTTCCTCATTGAGTACAGTCTTACTATGTCCACTTTGGGATAAGATTATTTTTACTCTACCACTTTCATCCTCAAACTCAAATGGATTATAGGTAATCACAGCATCACCATAGTACTTATAAGTTACTTTCTTTTGAGGTCCCAAGCTGATTGTGACTCCAATTGCAGTTCCTTCTTCTACTTTTTCATTGACACCATAAGTCTGGTCAATTACTTTTCCTTCTTTATACGTATCAGAATTCTTATATCTTATTTTTCCAAGTACAAGATTAGAACCTTTTAATTTGCTCTCTGCCTCTGCCTGTGTCAAATTCGTTAAATCCGGAACATATACATATTTTACTTCTGCTCCAATACTTTCATAAACAGTGACCATTGAGCCAGCTTCCACAGATGTGCCAGCCTTTGGTTCCGTATATACAACATTTCCTTCTGTAATAGAATCACTATTTGTTGTGCTCTTCTTAACGACAAAACCAGCTTCTTCAAGATCCCTTACAGCCTTATCAATGGCCATATTCGTTACATTAGGAACTGATACCTGCCTTTTCCCTTTACTTACTAAGATTACAACTTCTGTGTCAGGAGCAATTTCCTGACCACTCTGTGGGTCTGTGGAAATAACATAACCTTCACCATAATTTGAATTATATTCTTTTTCCGTTGTATATTTTACATTAGCTTCTCTAAACATTCTTTCCGCTTCCTCAAGACTCTTACCAGCCACGTCAGGGACTTTAACTGTTACTGCCTCACTAACAGTTGGCTCTTCTGTAACATCTTGGGTAACTTCTGGCTCTGCACTTGGAAGAACAGGCTTATCACTATGGCTTCCTCCACCTATAAACAACTTAAATACAATAAATATAATTAAACCAACTAATACGACTCCAGCAAGAGCACCACCAATGCGTACCATTTTTTCTACTTTTGGATCAATATCATCTTCCTCGTCATCATCGTCCAAATCTTCTTCCTCGCTGGTTTTCTCTTCTTCCTCTGGCTCATGATAAATTTTCTGATTTTCCTTAGAAGCACTTTTTATATGATTAATCTCATCATCTGAAATATGAATAGTCGGAGAATCATTCATTACCATTGGAGGGATTTTTACAAAATCATCATTTGGATTGGTAATGGCCTTTCTCAAGTCTTTTATCAATTCTGTTACATTTGGATATCTGCGTTCTGGTTTTTTCTGCATACATTTCTGTACGATTTTATCAATACTGACTGGTATTGTCGGATCCAGCTGGCGAAGAGGCGTAGCTTCACCCTGTATATGCAGTAACGCTACTGAAATGGTATTGTCCCCAGTAAATGGGACATGACCAGATAGCATTTCATACATTGTGATACCTAAAGAATAGATATCACTCTTATCATCACTATAACCACCTCTTGCCTGTTCAGGTGAAATATAATGTACAGAGCCCATAGCGTTGGATGTAATGGTATTGGATGTGGCAGCCTTAGCGATACCAAAATCCGTTACTTTTACTTTACCTTCTCTGGAAATAATAATATTCTGTGGTTTTATATCACGATGTACAATGTGATTGGCATGGGCCGCTTCCATTCCCTGCGCTATCTGAATGGATATTCCAAGGGCCTCTTTTACATCTAACTTACCTTTCCGTTCAATAAAGCTTTTTAAGGTAATCCCCTCTACTAGCTCCATGACTATATAATGTAAACCATCATCATCTCCCACATCATACACATTTACTATATTCGGATGTGAAAGACCCGCAGCAGACTGCGCCTCACCGCGAAACTTCTCTACGAAATTCT
>DBKX01000253.1 GCA_002297865.1 Lachnoclostridium sp. UBA739 | reverse complement strand
GCCATAGAGAGGTTTTTCTGTGCACCGGCATATATGCAATCATATTTTGAAACATCAACAGGACGGCTAAATATATCTGATGACATATCACCAATAAGAGGAACAGGAACATCCAAGTCTTTACGCATTTCAGTTCCAAAAATCGTATTGTTTGTTGTTATATGTAAATAATCGCAATCTGCCGGGCAAGACCATTCTTTAGGTATAAAAGTATAGTTGCTGTCAGCAGAAGAAGCTACCTCAACAACTTCACCAAATAACTTTGCTTCTTTCATTGCCTTCTTTGCCCACGTTCCAGTGTTTAAATATGCTGCTTTTTTTGCGAGAAAATTATATGGAACCATGCAGAACTCCATAGAGGCACCACCGCCAAGGAACAATACAGAATATCCGTTTGGAATATTCAGCAATTCTTTAATAAGAGCTATTGCTTCGTCAATTACCGGTTGGAAATCTTTCGCTCTATGGCTTATTTCAGCAAGAGATAATCCACTTCCGTTAAAATCAAGAATTTGCTTTGCTGTATTTTCAATCACTTCTCTTGGAAGGATTGAAGGACCTGCATTAAAATTGTACTTCTTCATGTAGATAATGGTTTTAGTTAATATTTTGCATTTGCGAAGTTACGCCTTTTATTTTGAACAGCCAAATATTTCTAATGGAAAATGTAAAATATAACTATTATGAGCACGTTTAGTATCAGAACGACACTTGTATACAAAACATCCTGTACACAATGTACAGAATGTTTGTTGTATAAAATAAAAATTACTATTTTACAAATTTTGCACCGCGTAATAAAAGGATTTTTACTTTTTTCCCTTTGGGAATAACAATTTTGTGCCATTCACCTCCTGTCAATGCAATTGAAGTCAGTTTTCCTTTGGGGGCGTTGGCTACTGCATCTTCCAAGTTTGAGTCTTGTCCATTACCGGTTTTTGAAACATAGATATCATATTTTATATGGTGCTCTGCTAATTCTGGAATCTCCTTGCATAATGCATCTGCAAGGAGTGAAGCAACAACATTTGCACCATAAATGTTATAATGCGTATTATCTTGTCTGCCGTCAGGCAAAGATGGCGTTTCTCCTGGGGCAAAAATCATATGAAGTTTTTTAGAACCGTCAACACCTAATCCCTGTTCTAAGTCATGTGTTATTTTATTTGCATCAATAAATATGACATTCATTTGTTTGGCAACACGATAAGGTGATATAAGATATTCGCCATGGGTATCTATTAAGAATTTGCCGTCTTTCAAATCTTTCGATGAATTATCCCGCAAGTCATCATCCTCTACAGCCGTTTTCGAATCACTGAAATTCCTTCTGACTACGCTATTCATAAGAATTGGGATACCTCCTTTTTCTCTTGTCTCGCGAACATATTTGCGAAGAGTTGAGTCAAATGTAGTTCCTGGTTCTGTATGTCTTAAAGAGTCTTTTTTCTCATCATTATGTCCAAACTGTATGATTACATAATCTCCAGGCATGATTTTATCTAATACTTTTTTCCATCTTCCTTCGTTTATAAAACTCTTTGAGGAACGTCCGTTGACGGCATGATTATCGACAATAATATTATCATCAAAATAATTCATCAACATCATACCCCACCCTCGTTCTTGCTTGTCTCCAGATATATCTTTATTTGCCATAGTGGAATCACCAACCATAAAAATTGTGCGATGTTTGTCTGCTCTAAAAGAAGTCACTAAAATGATGGCTGTAATAAAAGATAATACCCTAATAATAGAACTCAATTTATTTTTAATCATAGTTATTACATTAATTTGTTTAAGAAACAAGCATGTCAGATAAGAAAACAATTCTATATCCGACATGCTTTAATCATTATATTAAAAAAATATTAACCTTTTACGATCTCTATCATTTCGTCAGGTGAAACCATTTTCTGCTCTCCAGTATCCATATTCTTGAGAGTAACCATGCCATTTTGGATTTCATTTTCTCCGGCAAGGACGACAAATGGAATATTGTTAGCATTGGCATAGTTCATCTGCTTCTTCATTTTTGAAGAATCAGGGAACAGTTCAACACGAATTCCATTAGCACGTGCCTTTCCAACAATTGGCAAACAATATTCAGTCTCTTTTTCTCCAAAGTTAATAAAAAGCAATTGTGTATTTGTTGTTATCTCCTTTGGATACAAATCCAGTGCATTAAGGACATCATATATACGATCAGCACCAAAAGAAATTCCGACACCACTGATTCCTGGCATTCCGAAAATTCCAGTAAGGTTGTCATAACGTCCGCCACCTGTAATGCTTCCCATTGGGGTATCAAGTGCCTTAACTTCAAAAATTGCGCCAGTATAATAATTGAGTCCTCGGGCCAAAGTAAGATCAAGCTGTAATTCATTTTTCAATCCAACTTTGTCTGCCATTCCGAGTATAAAGCGAAGCTCTTCAATTCCTTTCATGCCAACTTCTGATCGAGAAAGGAATTCTTCCATTACCTTTAGTTTTTCTTCATTTGAGCCAGATAAAGAAATGACTGGTTGTAATTTAGATATCGCCTCCTCACTTATTCCATCAGCACGAAGTTCGTCATTGACTTTATCCAATCCGATTTTGTCCAACTTGTCAATAGCAACAGTGATGTCTACTATTTTATCTGCTTCGCCAACAATCTCTGCAATCCCAGAAAGCAATTTCCTATTATTGATTTTTATCTGTACTCTGATACCTAAACGTTGAAAAACTGTATCCATAATTTGAACCAGTTCAACTTCGTTAAGTAGTGAGTCACTACCTACAATATCAGCATCACATTGATAAAATTCTCTGTATCTACCTTTTTGCGGGCGATCTGCTCTCCATACCGGCTGAATTTGATAACGCTTAAAAGGAAGCTGTATCTCGTCTCTATGCATTACAACAAATCGTGCAAAAGGGACTGTCAGATCATAGCGCAATCCTTTTTCGCAAATTTTAGCCGACAGAGAAAGTGAATTTCGTTCTTTAAGTTGCTCATCCGTTAGCTTCCCGAGGAAATCTCCACTGTTAAGAACACGGAACAGGAGTTTGTCACCCTCGTCTCCATATTTCCCAAGAAGAGTTTGCAGCGTTTCCATCGCTGGAGTTTCTATTTGTCGAAATCCATAGAGTGCGTATACAGAGCGTATTGTGTCAAAGATATAATTACGCTTCGCCATTTCTAAAGGCGAAAAATCACGAGTCCCCTTTGGAATTGATGGTTTATTCATAAAATTCTCAGTTTATTTTCTTACAATAGTTTGTTCACGATCCGGACCGATAGATATAATTTTTATAGGAGTTTCGAGCTCTGCCTCCAAAAAATCAATATAATCTTTGAAAGCCTTCGGGAACTGATGCTCATCTGTAAATTTAGTCATATCAGTTTTCCAGCCTGGTAATTCCTTGTAAACAGGTTCTATTCCATGTTCAATATCATAAGGGAAATCACGAGTTTCAACACCATTCTTTTTATAGGCTACACAAGCCTTGATAGTATCAAAGCCATCAAGAACATCACTCTTCATCATAATAAGCTGGGTAACGCCATTGATCATAATTGCATAACGCAAAGCCACGAGGTCAATCCAGCCACAACGACGTTCACGTCCAGTTACTGCTCCATACTCATGACCAAGATCTCTTATCTTTGCCCCAGTCTCATCAAAGAGTTCAGTAGGGAAAGGTCCTGCACCAACACGAGTACAATATGCTTTCATTATGCCATATACTTCACCGATTTTATTTGGTCCAATGCCAAGTCCTGAACATGCTCCGGCACATATGGTATTTGAGGATGTTACAAATGGATAGCTTCCAAAATCAACATCAAGCATTGTTCCTTGAGCTCCTTCGCAAAGTATATTTTTACCGGAACGCAGAATTTTGTTTATCTCGTGTTCCGAATCAACTATTTCAAATTGTCGAAGATACTCAACACCTTCCATCCATGTCTTTTCAACATCTGTAATATCATAATCCGTATACCCGAGCTCTTTTAGCATCTCTTCATGACGCGCCTTGTGCTGAGCATATTTCTCAGAAAAATTGTCGAAAATATCACCAACTCGAAGTCCATTACGAGAAACTTTGTCCGTATAGGTAGGACCAATACCCTTCCCTGTCGTACCTACTTTATTCTTTCCTTTCTTTGCCTCGTAAGCAGCGTCAAGCAGGCGGTGTGTTGGCATTATAAGATGGGCTTTCTTTGATATCTTCAAACGCTTTGTAAGAGGGTGACCGCTTTTCTCCAGTTCTTTAGCTTCAGCCATGAACAGATCTGGAGCAAGAACAACACCATTACCGATGATATTAACCTTACCACCTTGAAAGATTCCGGACGGAATACTTCTCAAAACATATTTCTGTCCTTCAAATTCTAACGTATGTCCAGCATTCGGACCACCTTGGAAACGTGCGATGACATCATAATTCGGTGTTAATACATCAACTACCTTTCCTTTACCTTCATCGCCCCACT
>DBKX01000248.1:679-7319 GCA_002297865.1 Lachnoclostridium sp. UBA739 | reverse complement strand
GTAGTGTTATAGATTGTAGTAAAGCAATTGCTGCAACTGTTTACAGTGAGAAGTCTGTCTGGGAACTAGTAGAAGATAACGAACTTGTAGACAGGACAGTCCCTGTTATTTCTGTGCTAACTGTGTCCGGCTCGGGAAGTGAAATAGATGGTATTTGTTCTTTAACAAATCCAGAGATTCCTAACAAGAGAGGAATTACCAGTCAAAAAGTGATTCCTAAAGTATCCTTTCTTGATCCAAAGTATACTTCCTTTGTTCCAGTAAGTTTATCAGCGGCTGGGGTTGTGGATACAATTGCACATCTCATGGAACAGTATTTTCAAGATACAGTAGATATTCAGGTGCAGAATTCAATTATGGAATGTATGCTTGAGAAGTGCTTCAAATATGGAAGAAGATTGATGAAGGAACCAAAAAGTTATGAGGTTAGAACCAATTTGATGTACATTTCTACATATGCTATGAATGGCTTTTTATTAAAGAAAAAGAATGAAGATTGGAGTCTTCATCCAATTGAGCATCAATTATCAGCTTATTATGATATCACTCATGGAGTTGGCATCGCAATATTGATGCCAGAATGGATGAATGCAATTTTTAAACCGCAGTCTTACAGAAAAATTTATGAATATGGGGTTCATGTATGGGGAATTAATCCTGACTTGAACGAATATGAAGTGGGAAGATTAGCAATTAAAAAAACTGAGCAGTTTTTACGAGATTTACAAATGCCGAAGTCATTGAGTAGCATTGGAATTAAAGATAATACACATTTCGACATTATGTCTGAAAGAGCTTATCGAAAAAATATCTCCACAGACTATTTGTCCCTATCTAAGGCTGAAATATATGCTCTCTATAATAAAGTATTGTAAAAACAAAGAAGAAAGGGTAAATATAAATGAAGAAAAAATTGGAACTTCAATGTACAAAAGTATCTCCTGGTGTAGTAAAGGGAAGGGCAAGAATAATAAAGGAGGAAAATGATTTACAGCTAGTAGAGGATGGTGAAATTGTTATCTTGCCTTATAGTCATCCAATGTATGCGATGGCAGTAATGAAGGCAGCAGGAATCATATGTGAAGCAGGAGGAAAGCTATCCCATATTTGTATTGTTTCATTGGAGATGGGAATTCCTTGCATGACAAGAGTATTGGGAGCTACAAGTCAAATCAATACAGGAGATATGATAGAGCTGGATTCAGACCAAGGGGTGATATACAGATATGATGAATGATGGAATCTTGAGATTAGAGAAATATAAAGAATCATTAAAATCTGCATGGGGATATAATGATTACAATGACTGGCCTATTAAAGTCAATTCTATTATGCATCTATTTTTAAAGGAATTTGCTCAAGAGTGTTTAGATGATTTGAAAGAAATTGAAGAAAAAGGAATTGACTCAAAAGAAGTAACAGCACTATTTAATAATCCGGCCAGATTATATCGTTTAATAGATCCTATTATTTTTGGTATGAAGAGATTGGGCATACCACTTGAGGAACAAAGAAAAATTGTACATAAGTTATTAGATATGGTTAGCTCTATGAAAGATGGAGATGAATTCAATGAGGCAGGAAAGAACCTCATTATGAATAAAGATGAACTTGCGTCGTTTTTATCAAAAACAGAATTACGAGAAGCGACTAAGAGTGATTCAGCACTGGTTCAAAAGTTTTGTGGAATTATGTGGGCATACACAGAATCAATATTTTTCAGGGCTCATGAAGTCACAAAAGAAGTACATGGAATCTATCAAATTGATAATGATAGGCAGATGCTAGTGAGAGAATACCTGAATTTGCAGCCAGACTTTTTATGGGGAGATAATATTCCTTTCCTTAAGTACAAAAATATTCAAGTAGTTGCTGTATACAACAATGATTTGAAGTTAAGAATTGATTCGTACAACCATCTTTTTTTGGAAAAAGGAAACTATGTTACATGTATGACACATTACAGTCTTTTGGGAGATGGGAAACCAATTGAGGTCGCAGAGTTATCTGAGCTTATCATGTCCGCTTTTCAGACAATTAATACGATCCATTCATGGACTGCTGAACAGGATTGGAGAACGTTGGCTAATAAATATGCGGATATTTACTGGTATCGAAAGAGTCCATTCCGTTTAGTTCTGAATAAAGACGCAAAAGTACCTGACTATATCAGGGAGAAGATAAAAAATGGAGAACCAGATCCAAGGAGAACTAGCAATTTAACTGATGCAATGATCGCACGTCTTATTAGGATTGTGATTTAAAAGGGGAGAAAATGATTTATAGAGTAATAATGGAAAATACCAAGAGTATTCCTAATAAGATAGCATTAATTGATAATGGAGAGGAGATCTCTTATAGTGCATTGGGAGTAGCCATACAAGATATGGAGACAGAATTATTAGCGCTGTTAGATGAAAGAGAACCAATTGGAATCTGTCTTCGTAATTCAGCAGAATTTCTGGCTTGTTTGTGTGCGTCAGATAAGTTAAAACATCCAGCCCTTCTTCTAAGTGTTGGTTTTAGACGCAATGAAATATTGTGTCACCTTGAAAACGCTCATGCTCGATTTGTAGTTTGTTTTGAAGAGATGAGCAAGGTATTTGAAGAAATTGGGGGGGTGTTAGTAAAAAAATATGGTAAACTTTACTTTTTTAAGTTCGAAATAGAACTGGACTTGACAAAGTATGAAGAAGACGATTATTTTTGCCAGCTTACAAGTGGAAGCCAGGGAGAGTCCAAAGGAGCTATACGTACAAAGCAGCAGGTATGGAAGGAGATTCAGGAAACTACTGAAATGCTAGGAGTAGATGAAAATGATATGTTTTTGACCATGCCTCCTTTAAGTCATTCATACGGTCTGATTTTTGGAGCATTAACTCCTTTATGTATTGGAGCGACCTTGGTTATGGAAAAGCAATTTACCGCTGACGGAACTGTGAATGCTATATCTAAGCATCATATAACAACATTAATATTAGTACCATTTATGTATGAATTAATTATTAATAAGAAGTATAAGGATAAGAGTGCATTCAGTTCTTTAAGAATATGCTTGTCTGCTGGAGCAATATTAACAGAGAAAGTTATCTTAGGATTTTATGAACTGTCTGGTTCATATATTAATTCTGATTATGGTTCTACAGAATCAGGCGTCATGTGCATTAATGTGGATCCAATAAACAAACTCGATTCCGTTGGAAGGAGTGTTGGGGATAGGAAATTCAGAGTTGTTGATGAAGACGGAAATGTCATTGGCAATAATGAAATTGGAAGAGTACAGACAAGGAGCAAATGTAATTTAAGATGTTATTTATATCCTGAAATGTTCAATGAAACAATTCAGGACGGATGGCTATCACTTGGCGATATTGGCTATCTAGACGATGAAGGCTACGTATATATTCTAGGCCGCGCTAAAAACTTTATCAATGTAGGTGGAGAAAAGGTTGATCCTGCTGAAGTAGAAAAAGTTATAATGGAAATTCCAGGTGTAAAAGAAGTAGTTGTAGTAGGTAAAAATTCAGATACATATGGACAAATAGTGAAAGCAGTAATTGTGAAAGAAGGAGAGTTAAATAAGCCTCAAATAGCACAATACTGTCTGAATAAGATTGCGACTTATAAAATTCCAAAGATCATAGAATTTGTTGATGAAATACCTAAGAGTGCTACAGGAAAAATATTGAAAAAGTACATAGTGAATTAGGGGTGGAGTTAAATGGAGATTGAATTAAAAAGAGAGGATTTTATTAATCAGTATCCCCCATCAAATTTTTTGAATAAAAAAGATGTTGGTTTACTTTGGGAAAAGGGTCGTTACAATTTATATGTACATATCCCATTTTGCCATAAAAAATGCGAGTTCTGCTACTATAAATCAGAAGAATTAGGAGATGACCCAGTACCAGCTGAGTATGTTGCTGCCTTAGTTAAGGAGATGGAGATGTATTCAAAATTGCCTGAAATACAGGGCAAGATTGCTAGTTCCGTTTATTTTGGTGGTGGAACACCTACTAAATTAAGCTGCGAACAGATTAAGCTGTTACTAGACGCAATACATAAAAACTTTATTCTAGATGAAGATTATGAGCTTTGTTTTGAGGCAAGACCAGGCCAAGAGACAACTGAAGAAAAGCTTGCATTGCTAAAGGAATACAAGATTAAAAGAATTAGTTTTGGTGTTCAAAGTCTTGACGATGAAGTGTTAAAGGCAAATGGAAGAAATCATGATGTGGAATCTTTTTATCGAGTATTTGAGCTGGCAAGAAAGATAGGAATTCCTAGTATTAATACGGACTTGATGTCTGGAATGGTTAATCAGTCAAGGGAAAGCTGGATGGATACGGTTGACAAGTTAGTGAAACTGCATCCTGAAAATATTGCGGTATATAAGTTGGAATTATACTTTAATAATGTATTATATAAAAGAATCAGAGAAAAAGAGTTTAGTCTTATGTCCGATGAAACGGAAGCACAATACGTTCGCGAAGGCTTCCAGAAGATGATAGATGCAGGATATATTCCAGTGACAAATTATAGTTTTACTTCAGATTTAAAATATGAGCATGTACATAGAAGAAAACTATGGCAAGGTGAGGACATGCTTGGAATAGGAGCTTCAGCTCACTCTTGTATGGATGGTTTTATATATCAGAATGAAATTAGTATTGAAAAGTATTTGAGCGCAATCAATGAAGGTAAATCTCCAATTATGAGAGCTTATCGTATGAGTAAGAGAGAGGAAATGATTCAGAGAATCGTGCTTGGACTTAAGACGATGCATTTTAACCGTGATGCTTTTCAATGTGAGTTTGGAATTGATGTGATGGATTTATATGGAGACGAAATGAGAGCGCTCGAGCAAAGAAAGTTCCTGACAATTGGTGAACATGAGATATCGCTTACGCTAGAAGGAATGCTGTATGCCGATGATATCGTTAGGGTATTCTACTTAGACGAGCAGAAAAAGGTATACTTATCACATTTTAAACGCGTGTAGAGGAGGAAAATTGATGAGAGACGGATTTTATTTATCGACATACATTCATATAGATCCCATAGCTTATCTCTATAACTTCCATATTCGCCACGATCAGAATATATCGTTGTGGAAAAAGCAAGGAAATAAGATAATATTAGTTCATCACTGGGAATTGGAACGTATTACAGGACTTAAAAGACAGTACAAATCATTTTACAGTATTCAGCAGGCAAAAGAATTTATTGAGATCCTCTTGAAACAATATGATTTGAAATTTGATGATTTAGCTGGAATTATTGGAACACCGCAGCTTGATACGGTATCTGATTATAGTTCGATTGAGGAAAACAAGGAGCTTGCTTATCACAGTATATGCCACTTATATTCTTCCATGCTTATGGATACGGACATTTTTCATAATGAAAATATAATATCACTTGCCTTGGATGGCGGACCGGATTCTGTCGTAGATAAATCAATAAATGATAAAAAATACTATGCTGGTTCAGTATCAAGGAAGGGAAAAGTTGAACTTTTTCCTTTATGCTCACCTGGTTTTTTATGGACATATCTTCGAAAAAAATACAATTTACGCGAAGGTACTTTGATGGCATTAGCTACAGCATCCAAAAGTGAAATATATTGTGAAGATGACGAACTAGTAAAAGTATATGGTATCAAGGACTTGAAAAAAGCGTATGAATTTATAAATATACTTGACGATAGGGTGAACAAAATTGAAGCAAAGGATGAAGGAGTTTTATTTAACGGCTTCGATCCTGATTTTTCTGAGCAAGATAACAGAATTAGTATGGTTTCCAAAATTGTTCAAAAGATGTCAATTCGTATACTCAAATATAACATAGAACATATTTTAGAAAAATATGATCTTGAACCATCAGAGACATATGTATCTATCTCTGGAGGATTCGGACTTAATTGTCCAACGAATAGTTTCCTAATGAGAGAATACGGATTTAAAGGCTTTTTAGCCCCACCATGTGTAAATGATGCAGGTATATCAATTGGTATAGCACTTTACTATTTTAATAAAGAGATTCCTGATATGGAATTTGCTTTGAAAAGTTCCTATTTTGGAGATAGTGATGATTCTTTTGATAAAATTTTGGAAAGTGGAGCATACAGTCAGTTTTTCAAAAGTTGCCAAGAACTTGATGAAAATACATTTGTGGAAGACATACAAAAAGAGCCAGTTGTATGGTTTGACGGCAGGGCAGAGATTGGTCCGAGAGCTTTAGGACACAGAAGTTTAATTGTAGCTCCTGAGAAAGAAAGCGGAAAAGATCAGTTAAATATTATAAAGAAAAGACAATGGTGGCGTCCAGTTGCGCCAATTATTCTTCAGGAAGATATGGAGGAATGGTTTGAAGGAAATTATTATTCACCATTCATGTTACATACTTTATATGTAAGAGAAGATCAAATTAATTTGGTTCCATCCATTTGTCACTTGGATAATTCTGCTAGAATACAGTCGCTGCTATATGATGATAATCCAGCGCTATATCGCTTAATTACTGCTTACAAAAGGCAAACAGGAATTCCAATCATTTGTAATACATCTTTGAATGATGTGGGTGAACCAATCATCAATACAATTAAAGAGTGCTTGAACTTTGCACTTAGAAAAGGTAT
>DBKX01000248.1:0-669 GCA_002297865.1 Lachnoclostridium sp. UBA739 | reverse complement strand
ATCAATCAAAGAAGAGTGGAATTGCAAAATCATGATAAGTACATAAAAACTTGTCCTGAAGAGAGAAGTTACTCCATGAATCTGTTTACAGAACAGGAGATAGAGGAACTAAAACGGAAAGTAAATCCGTTTAATTTAGAGGAGAAAGCGTTAATCAATATTTTTAATAGACCAGATCTAGGTGAAAGTATTGATTTAACCAATAAGGCAGATGCGAATCGGTTGAAGCTATTCACGAGAATCGCAGAAGGTAGAATGGGAAAGATACCAGTACCAGGTTTAGACACTAAGAGAGGAGAATGATTTATGAAAAGAGCAGAAATTTTAGATATATTGAAAGAGATTTTATTAGGAGAAGAGGGGCTTGTATTAGCAGAATCAGTTGCTGATATGTCTGAAGAGACTTCTTTAATTGATGATTTGGTTATGGATTCTCTACAAATTTTAAATTTAATCGTTTTAATAGAAAATAGATTCAATTTTGAATGTAATGAAAGTGAGTTAAACTTGGATATGTTTGACAAGGTTGGCGAGCTAATTAATTTTATTGAAAGCAAGAGTAATTAATTTCAGAAAGCAGGAAGTATATATGAGTGAGAGATGGTTTACTGAAGAAGCTGCAAGTTTTTTATGTGAGCTGAAAGAACGCAATAGTAGACAATGGTATTT
>DBKX01000247.1:2311-4214 GCA_002297865.1 Lachnoclostridium sp. UBA739 | reverse complement strand
ACCTCCACCGACTGCGAGAATCACATCCGCACCATAGCTACGGCACGCTTCTACACCTTTCTCAACTAATTCAATTGTTGGATTGGCCTTAACTCCACTATATTCACAATAATCAATCTTTTTTTCTTCTAATTGCCTAATTATCTGTAGATATATACCATTTACTTTTATACTATTTTCCCCATATACAAGTAATACTTTACTTCCAAGTTTACATATTTCTTCTGGAAGATATTGAACTACGCTTTCTCCAAAATATACTTTACAGGGATTCTGACTAATGTAATTTTTCATGCTCACCTCTAAGTAGTTTACTTTTTTCATATATTGCAGTACCTTTTTTATATACTCCTTACTAATAACTGGCCAATCAAAAGGGATTTCTCTTAAATACCCTAAAGTTTGCTCGTAATAATATTCCTTTTTATGTTTTCTCCTGGCAGATAAATAAAATCCTGCTAATGCCTCTCTATCCAGTCCAAATTTACTTACTTCGTTTAGATAACTAATAAAGTCCTTATATTCTTTTATTTGAACCGAATATCCTAACTCAGACAAATGGCAAGCTAGCTCTGCATATGTAATGGTATTATAATTGTAAAATAAATATATTCCCTCTTTTTCAGCTTTCAAAGTATAATTTAATGCTTTTGCACACTCATCTACTGGTAGAAATTCGATTTCCTTCTTTAACATAGAAGAAGGTAAATACCCTGATTGAATTATCGTTTTTAATTTAGCATATAATGAGTTGTCTTCTATATTCAATTGAAAACCACCATCAATATATCGTCCCGCTAAAGAGCCTACTCGTATGATTGAACTTCGCAATCCTTTCTCTTTGCACTCTATTATCATTTCCTCAGCTTTAATTTTACTTTTTGCATATTCATCTGATAAATTTGGTTCACGATATTCGCACTTTCCGTCAGGACTCATTCTTTCAATGACAGCAATGCTTGATATATAAAGCAAGTAAGCATTAGCTTCCTGACAAAACTCTACTACCTTACTTGTCCCAAGTACATTGACTTGATAAAAATCATTCTTCTTTCCAAAGTGCTTGACAACTGCACCGCAATGAATTACTTTGGATGCCACTTTTTCCAGATTATAATAATCCTCATCCGACATGCCAAAGTGCTCTTTGCATAAATCTCCAACTACGACCTTTACCTGGCTGCTTATTGCCTCATCAAAGGAATGATCAAAATATTGATGGAAAATATTTAACAGCTTTTTCTGAGCTCTTTCAATATTTTTCTCTCTTACAATGCAATACACAATATCATTATTATTGCGCACAAACAGGTCATATAGTAAATGCATACCCAAAAAACCTGTTGCCCCAAAAAGTACTATATTATCCATAATACAAAACCTTCCATATATTTTATATAGTTTTCTAATTGTAAACAAATATATTATGTTCTTTACAATAATTATAACACTATTCTTCTCTCATGTATATAGTCTATTTGGTAGATTTCTCTTCTTAGGTAGTTTGATGCTTATTAGTAATAAAATTTTATACACTCCTTACCGCACAAAAGGGTACGTCCTTGATTATAAGAATGTGAAGCACATGATTGTACCATACATAAGCAATTTCTTTTTCTGCTAGTTCACGACGGAGCCTTTTATTTTCTTCATAATATAACAGCTCACTATATTTCGTTCTAAGAAGGTATTGCACTACTGGTTTTTGTTTTTTCTTCTTTCGCCTTTGTAGTACTATTCATTCTTCTATTCTGCATGCCCCTACCAGAGCAAACAGAGAATAAACAGCTCTTAATGTAGAAAGATATTTTAAAACAGACAGTGCTGATAAAAGAACCAAAAACACTCCTGTACCAAAAACCTAATTCATGCGAATCAAGGGAAGTACCCTATCCGTGCAATA
>DBKX01000247.1:0-2292 GCA_002297865.1 Lachnoclostridium sp. UBA739 | reverse complement strand
TATGTAGAACGTATCCAATAAAATGGTTTCACCTGAATATCACCCAAGTCAAAAATCGCATTGGACATAAAAAGGAGCTGCGCGCTAATTACTACTTAGTGCGACAGCCCCTTTAACACTTAACATAGAGCCTAAATTAGTCAACTTATGTACAATTTCATTTCAAGCCTTTTCATCATTTTAGACAATTAGTGTGCTCTATCAGAGCATGAAGACTGGGAACAAGCGGATGTACAAGTTGTATCACACCATCTGCAGCTATAACCTGTTGTGTCATTCATTTTTTTGATTTTTTTAGTTGAATATAAATGTTCCATGAATCTTTCCTCCTTTCCATAGTAATACTATATCCATTAAATTAAATAGATATCAAAAGTTTTAAAGTCAATTATCCAGTCCTTTCCTTCTTCAGATTTCCAATGGTATTTTTGACTCGTATTCTTCCACCATTGCTCTTTTCCTTTGACTGCTGCTTCCATCTCTCTCTTCATTTTTTCTCTTAACTGGATTTTATCGTTTTCAGATAATAGTTCAGAGTTAAACGTATATTCTAATTCCTGTATGCCCAATATTCTTTCATGAAATAATAGAAGCTCGTTTCTTTCTTCCATCGTGACACTTCCAACAAAATTTGTTTCACTCAAATCAAATCTCCCCCCTAATTTTTCGTTTTCAAAATATGATCCAACGGATCAAGATAATCTATTTCTTTAATAATATTTTCAAAATTGCAAAATCCATTTTCTATTAGTTTCTTCTGCAATATCATAGATGCATTTCTCTGTATATGGTGCAGTAAACACTGATTTCTAGATGGTGTATTAATTTCTCCTGTTGTTTTCACATTTTGAAACTTGCATCTCTCACAATTGAAAACATCGCAAGTTTTGCAAATTGGTGCTCGCTCAAGCTCATAAAGCTTTGCATTTTTCACATGAATTCCAGTTTCTAGGTCTCCCACCGCATTTTCAGAATTTTCAAAATAAAAACCTGGACAAACATATATTTTCCCATTCGGAGCAAGTGCATATGAGTATCTTCCTGCTTCGCAGTTTTTCATTTCTTTTACTTCCCATAAATCCGTAAGTACATTTATTTCAGGTTCCTTACCATTAATATAAAGCGAATAAACAAACTCACTTATTATGCTCAATTGCTCATCATACTGTTCAAAATCATCTTGATTCCAATTCTGTAAATCTTCTATTACTAAATTAACTCTTTTGTTCTGATTAAGCAGTATTTGTACCATAGAAAATAGTTTTGCAATGTTCTGTCTGCCAAAAAGCAATATTCCAATCTCAGATTCAGCTATTTTTTCTATCTGGTTGTTGTAGATTCCAATCTCAGTATTCTCTGCTCCTGATTCATCAATGAGCAACAATTCATTATACAGATTTTCATCTACGCTAACTGGTTTTCCTAATAAAACAGGAATCATATTCTCTTTTTTACAAAATGCAATTCCTTTTCTAAATACTTCCTCTGACATGACTTCATTCGTACCTCTTAGATTTTTATAGGAACAATGAGGTGTAATAGTATCAGACGTTATAAAATATAAATAAAAACGGTGATTTTTCTTTTTTCTCTTAGAAATCAACCCAGTCTTTTTTTCAAATTCATTCCAAAAGTACTTATTAGCACGAACAGTTGCCTTATGAATTTTACATAAGTAAGTAGCTCTCTCATAAATTGTAGTTGTCTCAGCTAAATCATAATTGCAACCTTGACACCAGTTACAGCCACTTGCAACTTCACAGTTTACACATTCAGGTAAACTTTGACTGACCAAATCCAAAGCATGAAAAGGTCTTAACTTATCATTGTTAATACCTTCATCTGCATTACCAATCATGATTGTTGGACGATTTGATAAACTTACACTCAAGAAACGCACACATGGTGAAAAATTACCCTGTGTATCAACAGCTAACATTTTACCAGCTCCACAAAAATTTCTGCTTAAATCTTCCGGTTCTAATGGATTACCTATATTGGGATCGAAGAAACGAACAGAATATTCTTTCCAAAGTTCCTTTTCCAAAATATAATCAGCTAATTCACGAAGCTGCTGTTCCATTATCATGTCATCGCCTTCTTGCCAGACATCTTCAAACACTACATTGGCAGAAACACTTTTAATTCCTAAATTCCATAGGCTGATAACACTATCTTTTAAATAAGGTAAGTCATCATGAGAAAATGTTGCTTTCGTAACCCCCCCTGGGAATTGTTCCAACCAAAGAGGAACGTTTTTCACAACATCATCATAAGAGCCTGCCCCATCTG
>DBKX01000243.1 GCA_002297865.1 Lachnoclostridium sp. UBA739 | reverse complement strand
GCTTCTTCATTATAACAAGGTACTAAAATTGAAATTAATTGTCTGTCTGTCTGTCTGTCTGTCTGTCTGTCTGTCTGTCTGTCTGTCTGTCTGTCAACAGTGTAGTTTTGGCTGTTCATTTGTCAATCCTTTCCAATTATCATAAAGCAATCTTTGTTAAAAGCTAATATACCACATAAGCAGCTATTATACCATATTGGCTGCTTATTCATCAGATATTTCTCCCCTGACAAGTATACAAAACGCCATGAACTCGTAACACTCTTTACTTACTAGCTCATGGCGTTAGTTTTATTTACGGTTCATCGTCAATAAACGACTTTTTACAAAGAATCGCATCGCCTAAACCATGCATATGTTTTAAACTTTCTTTATCTTGTCAATACATTTTTCACCATATCCAAAGCACTGGCGATAACGTCATCCATATCATAATATTTGTATTCAGCCAGCCGTCCGCCAAAAATAACATGTTCTTCCTGGGCTGCCAAGGCCGCATATTGTTCATAGAGTTTTTGATTCTTTTCATTATTGACCGGATAGTAGGCTTCTTCACCGGGCTTCCAGTCTGCCGGATATTCTTTAGTGACATAGGTCACGGGCTGTGTGCCAAATTCAAAATGCTTGTGTTCAATGCTGCGCGTGTACGGTGTTTCCCGATCCGTATAATTCATGACAGCTACACCCTGATGATTTTCTTCTTCCAGCCGCTGTGTTTCAAAACGCAGCCCGCGATATTCCAGCCGCCCCAGCGTATAACCGAAATATTCATCAACAGGCCCTGTATAGACGACGGTCTTAGCTATGCCTTCATATTCGCTGCGAGCCTTATTGTAATCGACGCCGGTCCGCACTTCAATGCCGTCGAGAAGAGCATGAATCAGTACATTGTAGCCGCCAATGGGGATGCCCTGATAGCGGTCATTAAAATAGTTGTTGTCAAACGTATAGCGCACAGGCAGGCGCTTGATGATGAACGCCGGCAGTTCCGTACAGCTACGGCCCCATTGTTTTTCTGTATAGCCCTTGATCAATTTCGTATAAATATCCGTGCCAATCAAGGAAATGGCCTGTTCTTCCAGATTTTTTGGTTCCGTAATCCCCGCTTCCTGACGTTGCTGGGCAATCTTTTCCGCTGCCTGTTTCGGCGTGACCACACCCCACATCTTGGCAAATGTATTCATGTTGAAGGGGAGGTTATACAATTCTCCTTTATAATTGGCCACAGGCGAATTGACATAATTGTTAAATTCCACGAACTGATTCACATAGTCCCAGACCTTCTTATCGGACGTATGGAAAATATGCGCCCCATACTTGTGAATGCGAATACCCTCTTTTTCTTCACAATACACATTGCCGCCTACATGATCCCGTCGTTCCAAGACCAGACAGGACTTCCCAGCCTTCTTCACTTCATGAGCAAACACTGCTCCAAATAACCCGCTGCCAACAATCAAATAATCGTACATCTATAATACCTCCTATAAAATACTATTATAAAATTTTTTCTAAGTTAGATTCTGCAGAATAATCCTGTATGATTTTGGAAAACCAACTTCAGATAAAGTAATTTCAGACTCATATTTTTCCATAATTAAAAGTATCTCATCAACAACTTTTTTCTGATGCACTTTATCAGGCAATCGTTTAATAAGCATGACAATATATCCAAATAAAGTGTCATTTTTTATTTCTGGATGCTTTTGCAAAAAATTTCGTCCTAACCTAACAGGCGGATTAAAAACTTTTCCATAAAGCCTACCTGCATGGGCACATTTATTTCGAAGATTTGTCAAACAATGTAAATGGTTTCCCAATATAGCAGCTGAAGTTCCTACCGCTTCAGAAATAGCTTCTTGATCAGAAATATACATGCATTTATAAAATTTTGATAAACTGGAAAAAGTCATGACTTCTACTAAAACCCATAAAGGCATTTTATTATCATATTTTAATTTATGATGACTAACAATTGGGCTGTCCCAGTAATACCCAGTTTCTCTTCTAATATTTTGTACCAGACTATCAAAAGCCTCTTTTCTGAAATAATTTTCTCTATCGTAATGTTGATCATGTGGTGGACTGCCACATTTTCGTATAGAGAAAATATATGAAATCTGTGTACGATAATATATTTCAACGCATTCTATAGCTTTTCGTAAAATATTACGCATTTCAACATCAAATTGATACCGTTGCCACACGTTTTGAAAGAAAGTTCCTATTTGATAATCACTACTATGTTTGTTCTTTCTATTTTCCAGTGCATACCCAGTAAAACGATAATAATTAACTTGCTCAAGAATAGTACGTGCCTCCTCTTTAGCGTCAATTATCATTCCATGTTCTTTTAATCTGTCAATCTGTTCTTCAAATGTTAATGGGGGTTTTAGTTCCATATACCTATCCTCGATAAATAAAAAAGCCGAACCTTTCAGGCCCGGCTTGGTCCCCAAATAATAATTATATAATCTGGGCAACTCTATTAATATCATTATATCTGAAAAACACAAAAAAAGCAAGAAAATATCTTTCAGCGATAGTGTCAAGTTGTTGTGG
>DBKX01000067.1 GCA_002297865.1 Lachnoclostridium sp. UBA739 | reverse complement strand
TTTAGAATTATGAAAACATACTTAGAAGCAAGACCTGTTTACCTTCAAAAAGAAGAAAGTATTTATGGTCATTTCTTAATATGTTATTTATCTTTAGTTGTTTTAAGATTACTTGAACTAAAAGTCTTTAATGATGAATTATCTTCTTCAGAACTGATATCTTTTATAAGAGAATATAATGTAACTGAAACTCCTGAAAAAAATTATATAAATAATGCAATAAGAAGTGAAACTTATTTGAAAATAAAAAGTACTCTTGGACTTTCTCAAAATTAGGTGATCTTTATCTTACCAAAAAGAACCTTGATAACCTTTTAAATGATGTTGATCTTAATACTTCATTTTAGGCTCACTACCAAAGTCAGGTAATATAAGAATTCAATTTTTCAATAAAATTTGCGTTTTAACTTTATAAACTCTAATCTGTATAATTAAATACAGAATGTTTCAATAATCATTACCAGATTTAGTTTGACACTTTTAAAACACAGTATAAAATGCTGCAGGAACGTTGCCATTGTTAAATGGGTGGATACAAAGGAAATCATGTATAAAAATGGAAATAACAACTAATAGTTCAATATCTCCTGATGAAATAATTTCATTATAAGTCTTACAAAATCTGTCTACTGCATTAGAGGTTTCAAATGAGGTCTACTAACAGCCTGCAAAACTAATAAAATCCATTTTTTAAAGTGAATTATCGCATTTTAAACGTATATTTTGCTATTTATGCAATAAAAAAGCCTGATAACACTATATCAGACCTATTCTACTATAATGTGTTAAATTACCTATTTTAATACAATTGGGTACACTCCTTAAAAAGTGCTTACAGTTTACTGAAAATGCGTACAGTTGTAGCGTCATATCATCTAGCTCTTACATTTTTGTAGAAATCTTTTTTAATCATGTTTTTTAGAGGTATATTTTTGAAAAGTGTATTGGCCATGTTTCTTCGTTGCTTTCCCATTACCATAATAGATGGCAAATTTCGGACATCCATGGAGGCATCCTAATCACATGGTGCATTCTTCTTTAACCCAAATCGGTTTTTTGCCAATCATTTCAATTGCTTTTATTGGGCATTTTCTTGCACACAATCCACATTCAATGCAATCATTAGTAACAGATAAATTTGATGTCTTTCTGGTTTTATTGTCATATATCTTTTTACCTAAATTTCCAATAAATAGAGGTGTAGTTAAAGACATATGCTTGCCAGTAATTTCATTATTTAATTGCGTTATTAGCTTTGATATTTCTCCCTCAGCATTTTCAATCAATACGATTTCCTCGTTTTCCCGTTTTATTCTATCAACCACATGTTTTGTGTTGCCTATTGCCGAAAAATAAAAAATCATCAATAATCACTCCTTCTAACTAATGGAATAAAAACCTCCGATCCAATCTCATTAGTGGATAATATTCTATGACCATAAGCATTCTAGACTGCTTGAATAATTTATACCATAAAAGGTATGAAAAAGCTATCTTTCGAAGGTGAAAGGGATAGCGTTTTTCGTTTTTTCGTTTTTCTTTCAATATTAGCTTTTTCTTTGCTAGATTGCTTAACTATCAATCTTTTTGGAGTGATAGACACCACACTCAGGAGATAAAAATGGACTAAAAACAAACTCAGTCAGAAATGAAATATAGATTATTGGTTTTGCTATTAACAACCATTCTTGAAGAAGGCCAAATCAACGAAGAGGAATTCAAATACATCCGTAAAGAAATCTCTAATAAATACGGACCTGTTATAGATTGGCTAGAGGTTGACGAATGAGGAAAACAATCACCTAAATAGCTGCAAAACCAAAATCAAAAAAACAGCAACCAGGCAGCACAGAAAAAACAAGTCGCGGCATATACCAGAGTATCAACAAAACAGGATGAGCAGTTGAATAGCCTTGCATCTTGTTTAGCATCAGCGGATAAAGGGCAACGACCTCGTCTTTGCCGTTTCCTATGATTTGTGCATAGGCATTTCCTCCATAAAAGCAAATGGTCATGAGCGTTTCCATAAATATAAATGAGTTCATTTCTTTGTTTGGTTCGCCATGGAGAAAATGGTATAAGTTGGTGTCTATCGCCATTTCCTTTCTGCCATCCTCCTTATATCAAGCATAGGTGCATCGGAAAGCTAACCAACGCCTCTATCAGTTCCTCACGCAGGAATAAACCCGGTTATCTGCATCGTGCTTCTTTCGTTTACATTTTTACTAGTCGATGAACCACCCATGTAAAAGGTGTAATTGCTTCCTGTTGTTTGGTTCTCAACCTTATGCTTGTCTATTGCTTTTTTTTGAATAATCCTATAAAGTCTCCTGTTTCGTATAAAAAAGCACTCACCGATTGGTAAATGCTTTCTCTCATTATTTTGTTGTTTCTCGTAATTTTATTATTCCTTTACGATAATAATTGTTTTAGTAGCACATAATATGTGTTCTTTCCCTGACCGTATTTTTTTACTTTTCCGTTCTTTATCAAGGCTGATATTGCTTTTTCAACCGCACTAATAGAAATTGTCGGGCAAAGCTCGGCAATATTGGATTTAGTGAGCTTTCCGATTTTGGTCTCGAATGCACTTTCGACAAGTTCTGTCGCTGTTTTCTTCTTGCTGACAAGGCTCAATCTTTCTTCAAAATCGTTGTATGCAGAAAGAATCGTCATAAGCATATATTTTATGAAAGGAGT
>DBKX01000132.1:14932-15302 GCA_002297865.1 Lachnoclostridium sp. UBA739 | reverse complement strand
GATAAGATTTATACCTGATTCTTACCAAGTTGGAACCATTTTTTATTAGAGACAGTTACCTTTATTCTGCGAACGCTCTAAATAAACTATAAAATTCACTCTCTCTTGCAACTAATTCATCAAAACTTCCGTGTTCAATAATATTACCATTTTTCATAAAGATAATTTCATCGTACTTCTTTAATAATGTTTCTTCTAACTTATGAGTAATAATCATAGAGGTTAGATCCTTAATATTTAAAATTGAATTCTCAACTTCGTATGTAGTTTTCATATCCAACGATGAAGTTGCCTCATCCATTAACAATACAGGTGTTTTTCTAAGTACTGATCGAGCAATAGAAATTCTTTGTTTTTGTCCACCTGATAA
>DBKX01000132.1:0-14814 GCA_002297865.1 Lachnoclostridium sp. UBA739 | reverse complement strand
TGAATTTCACGTTCCGAATAGTCTTGATTTAACGTAATATTTGCCTTTAACGTATCATCGAAGATATAAACATTCTGCTGCACAATAGTTAGTAATTTATATAGACTTTCTGAAGAAACCTTATTAATATTCATTCCATCAATAAGAATTTCTCCCTTTCCTTGTTCAACTTCGAAGAACTTCAGCAACAAGTTCATTATAGTTGATTTTCCACTTCCCGACATACCTACTAATGCATATTTTTTTCCTTTTTCAATTCTTAAATTAAAATCCTTTAGCACTTGGGCACCTTCAGGTGTATAAGAGAAATTAACATTCTTGTATTCAATGCACTTATCAAAACTTGACTTATCCTCTAACCTTTCAACGTTAGTGTTGTTATCCTCTGGAATAACAGTATCCAGTAACTGTTCTAATACCACTTTACCAGAATTATGCTTATTCATGCTAACACCAAGCTCATTTAAAGGCATAACCACAAAATTAACTAACTGTACGATAGAAGTAACACTACCAATTGTAGTACTACCTTGTAAAACCATATAGATACCACAACCAAATGCTACTAAGAATACTATCATACCAGACAATTCCGAAATAGAGCGAGTTAACGCCATAATCTTATTCGTCTTATGATTGGTATTAGACATCTCTAAGCTAACACCTTCATAATCTTTACTTACCTGATTTTCGATATGGAAGCTTTTTATTACTAAAAAACCTTGTAAAATATCTTTTATCTTCGCCATATACTTGGTATCACTGGCAATGCTGGCTTTCTGTCCATCTTGAGCTAACTTTCCTAAAATTCCAGTTAAAAACATCGGAATAAGACATGCAACACAAACCAATGCAGCTAATTTGTAATTTCCTATAAACATTGCAATTAATGATGCAACCATTAATGAAATATTCTTTATAATGCCAAAGAACTCGTTAAAATAGTCTTGTTCGACGCTCTTCATCTGAGTAGTTAACGAATTAATATACTTCGATGAATTCTTTTGGCTGAACTCAGTATAATTCTTATGTATAATGCAACTAAAAATTTCCCCTCGTAGAACATTCATATTCTTGCCAATATACTTAATCTTAAAAAACTGTGAAAAATAATTCATTAAGGTAAAAAGGATGATAACTCCAATACCAAAGAAAATTGAATTTCTAAATCCAGTAACGTCCTGCTTCATACCCGTATCAATTATAAATTTAATTGAATATGCAAAAGCAATATTTATTAATGGAGCAATTACAAAAAGCAACACACAAAAGATAAGCTCTGGTTTAAATTTAAATACTTCTATCTGATTCGTTTTTCTGTTTTTCTTATCCATTTTTCCCTTGCATGATATTTCTATAAGGCGAATATCATTTTCCTTTCTTTTATATTTGTGCTTGAAAACATGTACCATATATCAACATAACCTGCTTTAATTTGCATCGTCAAAGTGTGCCATGAAATATGATTCAAGGTCAATATTATGTTTTTTTAGTTTTTCAATTTCTACTTCTTCTAACATTCTTCCTTTTTTCAATACACCGATAGTATCAGTCATATGTTCAATTTCAGAAAGTATATGGCTGGAAATTAAAATAGACATGTCATTTTCCTCAACCATACGCATAAGAAGTTTTCTAATTTGTCTAACTCCCATAGGGTCCAAACCATTTATTGGCTCATCTAATATGAGTAATTTAGGTTTTGAAATTAATGCTCTCGCTAATCCAAGTCTCTGCCTCATACCAAGAGAAAAATCTTTCGCTTTCAGATTCTCATTATTCTCTAAACCTACCATATCTAAAGTTTCTTGAATTAAACCTTCGCATTCAATGTCCATATACTCGCAATGAATTTTTAATATTTCTTTTGCTGTACAATTTTCATAGAAAATAGGTACTTCAATAATACTTCCAATGTCAGCTAAGATCTCTTCTCTATACTTTTTAAGTTCTTTACCAAAAATTTTGATGCTTCCGCTTTGATATGGCAAAATAGTTAATATATTTTTCATTAGCGTTGTCTTACCTGCACCATTTGGTCCTAAAAATCCATATATTGTTTTCTTTTTAACCGTGAGGTTAACATTGTCTAATATAGTTTTTCCATCAATGACAGTTGTCAAATCTCTAATTTCAATATAATTCTCCATATTATACCACTACATGGTGTTTTACAATTTTCACACCATATCCCTTTCTTTTTATTTGTGTTCCAACATCCATTCACATAGTGTAGTTTTTTTATTTTTCTATCCTACGCAAATCTGATTAATGTATAGCCACATTACCTTAATTAAAATAACCAATAAGTTTACGATATACCTCTTGTACTTCTTCTTCTGATAAAAACATACCTAGATTTAAATACTGTGCTGACAGCGACACAATAACACCATAGTTAGATGAACTAGTTTCTAACTTTCTTTTAATAATCTTATTTTCCTGAGGATTCATATTGTTTTCAAACTCCCCAAGATAATTAACTATTATTTTAGGTACATAAGTGCCATCCTTTTCTTCAAAATCCAAGAAATTCAACGAGGTTTCTTTCTTTATATCTTTATAATTTTTAATACTTTCCATAATATCTTGATTCATACTCTCTACTGATGAGTTTTTTACAAATATCGGAATTAAATCAAGGAATAAACCTAGTGTATTATTATAAGTTTGGTTTTTCCCATCTCGTGAATGATATAAAATCGTAAAACCTAACTCATTATCATTTACCATCTCTGGGAATACATTGGCAATTATTTTTGCAATAATTCCCCAAGTATCCTTTAGGAAAGTCTGGTACATCTCCTTGGAAAGTTTAATCGGCACATTATAAAAACTCCTTGTTGCCCTCCTCCTTTCGACTATACTCTCATTCTTTTTATCTTTACAGATACGAATGAGCGGATATAAAAGATTATCTTGTGGCTTCTCTAATTCATTTACTATCTCTCTCGTAAATTCATCATAAGGTCTAATTGCATCAGAAATCTTTTTCTTTCGCAGGCATTCATTTACCTCCTCCTCAAAAATCTCTGCCGACCTTGCATCCCAGAATATATGATGAATACGCAAAATAATAACATGTGTGCTTTGAGATGTTTTATAAATGACCATATTTGATAATAACACCTTAGTTTCAAATTGCTCATTATCATCAAATTTATCCCTTTCAAGCTGCAATATGTATTCTTTTTTCTCATCTTCCATTAAACTAATATCATGATAAGGGAAATACCATGTTCCGTTATATTGATATTCATTTATAACTGTATTTCCATTTTCAATTTTAATACCAGATCTTAGTACTCCCTGTTTTTCAATAACAAGTTTCAATGCTTCTTCTATCTCCTGTTTGGAGTATGTTCCATTGACTTCAAAATAATGACCTGAGATTACACTTTCTTGTTTTAGGAAAAATCTTTGCATACTTGTTGCTTTATATGTTGTATATATTCCTTTGTTTTTTGTATTCATTGCATCATAAATCTCGGAGTCCAGCTCATTTTCAATAGTTACGCCTTCAAAAGAAGATTGTTTCCTGTTATTCTTCTCCGTATTCGTTTCTATTGTAACACTTTGGCACCTTTCAGCCAATTCCTGAATAGATACATTTTTCAACAAGTCTTTGATTCCTATGTCTAAATTGTTTTCTTTAAGCTTATGTGAAGCCCTTATTGCTGTAATTGAATTACCACCAACATCGAGAAAACCATATCTAGCATCTATTATTTCTGTGTCAATCTGGATGATTTCAGCAAATATATCTGCTATACATTTTTCTTCTTCTGTTAATGCTCCTTGTTCTTTTTGTGTTACTTTCTTTAATCTTGCTAATTTTTCTTTATCAACTTTACCATTTATTGTAGTTGGAATTTCTTCTACTTTTATAATACGTTCAGGTATCATATACAATGGAAGTTTCTTTTCAAGTATCGATCTGACTTCTGTCAAATTATACTCTTTGCTTCCCGTATAGTATGCTGCTATAAACTTATTATGGAACTTATTTTCCTCAATAGATACAACAACTGCATCTACATTAAGCTGACTGGACATGCATCTTTCTATTTCACCAACTTCAATTCTGTGCCCACGTATTTTAAACTGCTTATCAACTCTTCCCAAAAATACTAAGTTTCCATTCTTTAATCGTTTACATAAATCCCCTGTTCTGTAGAAAATCATATCATTGTAATTTGGTAACGTGATAAATTTTTCTTTATTCAGTTCATCTCTGTTTAAATAACCGTTAGAAACTGCAATTCCACCTAGACACAGTTCTCCTGGCATTCCATCAAGAACTTCCTGTTTGCCATGCAAAATAACAGCTGTTACGTTATCAATTGGTTTACCAATAGGTACTTTATCAGTTATATTGTCTTCGCTTTTATAAACATACGTAATAGTCCAAATGGTTGTTTCACTTGGTCCGTATCCATTTATATAAGTCAGCTTTTCTCCCCATTGTTTAGCATATCTTAATATTGCCTCTTCCCCTGCATTCATCATGATTTTCAGGGTTTTCACTTTATTAATATTAAGGAATGGCATCATGGATGGTGGTAATATTGCATACGTTACCCTTTTTTCATTCCAATACTCAACCAAACTATCAGGGTCTTTTCTGATATCTTCAGGCACTATTGCCAATGTTGCCCCAAGAACCAATGCTCCAAAAATCTCTAGTATAGATGCATCAAATGATAAGCTAGCAAACTGCTGTACTACATCTTTGGAAGTCAAACCAATTTTATTATGTAAATATATAAATAAATTATCAAGGCTTTCATATCTTATCAACGAAGCTTTCGGATTGCCTGTTGAACCAGAAGTATATATTGCATATGCAACATCTGTTGGCAAAACATCAACATTAGGATTATTTAAATTGCTACTATAATCTACGCCATTAATATCAATTGTACAGATATTTTCATACTCTAGTTTTCCCTTTACCAAGACAAATTTACTGCCAGAATCACTTAATAAATACTTGATTCTATCATCCGGATTAGATGGGTCAATTGTAAGACAAATACCTCCACATTTCATTATTGCCAGCATACAGACAACCGATTCAATAGACTTATCCATAATTATTGATATAATATCACCTTTATTAATTTTATATTTCATCAAGTTTGCTGCTATGCTATTAGCTTTTCTATCCAGTTCTCCATATGTAATATTTTCATCCCCTAAAGTGACTGCAATCTTCTCAGGACTTTTTCTTGCAAACTGTTCAATATGTTTAAATGTAACCTCGTACTGCCTTGAGCTTCTATTCTCTACATGACTGACAGGTTTCTGATCAAATATCTTAATTTCATTTACTAATATATCTGGGGCATTAATTACCTGTCGTAGCATAAACTCAAATACATGCAGTAAATCTGATATTGTTTCTGTTTCGAACATAGCTGCTTTGTATTGTGCCTTAATATAGAACTTACTGCTGCCTTCACATATGGAAATAGAAAGGTTGAAATTAGCTTTTTCTCTTCCATCAATTATCTTTAAAAATGTATCAGAATCTAGCTTAATTATCTCATCATTCTCAAAGAAGTTTTCATAAACTAATGCTGTATTGATCAAACTGCTTTTCTCTTCTAAAACACTTTGGATATCGACAATTGAACAATAACTGTATTTGTCACTGTTCATAGCTTGATTTTGTACACTGTCCAGTATTTCTTTAAAGGTAGCGTTAGAATCACAATTCACTCTTACTGGTACTGTATTAATTAATGATCCAACTATTTCCTCAATGTTGCTAACTGGATAACTTCTTCCTGATACTACTTTTCCAAATACTACATCGTTTGAGTAATTGTAATGTTGCAAAACAAGACCAAAAACAGTTTCGAATATAATGTTTTTAGTAACATTATGCTTATTACTAAATGCTCTCAGCTGCTCACATAAACTCTTGTCAAGTTCGATTTCCATATCAACATCATCGCCAATTACATCTGAGTCCATACTGTTAGTCTTTATGGCATCAAATGTTGCTTCATTGTTATAATCTTTTAAAATATTTTTCCAATACTCTAATGCAATCGGTTTACTTAATCCACTGACATGCTTGATATATTCGATATAAGAATCTCCCTCGCGCATTTTCTCATATAATTTATCTAACTCTAAATTATTAATAAAGTTATAGTTTTCTATTATTGCAGCTAGCAAAGTAGGTAATGACCATCCATCTAACAATGCATGATGGAAATGAAGCAACATATATCCATTACTATTTGAAGCTTTAATCAATGTAACAACAAATAATTTTCCCTCTTCTAAATTGAAACCTCTTGATAATTGCTTTTGCTGATAATCCTTGATGTACTGTTGGACATCACATTCTTCTTTTGTGATGTCAATATAGTCAACTTCAATATGTCTACCAATATTCAACACCTGCATCATTTCATGATTCTGATTGTATTTTACAGACATTGTTAATGCTGAATATTTAATAGATAAAAACTCTATTGCCTTTTTCAAGCTAACATAATTTACGGAACTTCCAATTAACTTAATGGTTGTCTGTGTACAATATTCAGTGGATTCATTATTAGCTATCGAATGAAAAAACATACCTTTCTGCATTGCAGTTAATGGCAATTCGATTTCATTTTTCTGAATATCACTTGATTCAATGCTTCTGCTTTCAGTAGCAGAATAATGTGAATCAGATTCACCTGAAACGGCTTGTCGTATAAAATCTGCCATATTTTCAAGCATAAGTTGAACATCCTGATCACCAATTTTAACTCGATTGTAATCACAATAAATGTTCAGTTCATCCTTCTCAACATAACAGTTAATGTTTAACTCTGACCATAAATAATTTTTCTCATCAATCGTCTTTCCAAAATCATACAAATCATTAACACACATATTATCTTTTAATGAAACATCGCCAAGATAATTGAACGCAATATCAGGCTCCATAGCATATTTTACTTCATTGGATACATATTTTAGAATTCCAAAACCTACACCCTTATTCGGTATTTTATGCAAGGATTCTTTTACATAGTTTATGTTTTGTATAACATTGTCATCATTCACTTCTACTATTACTGGGAAAACAGAAGTAAACCAACCAATTGTATCTCCTATCAATACATCTTGACTGAATTCTTCTCTTCCATGCCCCTCAAGATTAATAGCGACAAGCTTCTTTTTAAATACAGCATTTAATGCCATACCAAAACACGTTAACAATACGTCATTAATCTCGATATCATTTGATGCACTGCACAATTCAAAGATTCTTGCAACTATGTTGCTTTCAATTTTTATATATTTCTGTTCAAAATCTTTTACTTCATGAGGTGCACCTTTTGCAGTGATAAATCCATCTTCTATTTTTTCTACCACACTATTCCAGTAACTTTTCTCTATAGCGAATTCTGGAGATTTTGAATACGTTACAAGTGCCTTATTCCATTCCAAATATGACATGTCCTCACTGCCAATATCCGTATCTATACCATTTCCATGAAGCAGTGTAAGCAAGTCATCCACAAGTACATTCCATGAATATCCATCTATAGTCAGATGATGTGCACAAACGAACAGTAAACATCCATCTTCCACATAGAATATGCCTGCCTTTAGCAAAGGTGATTCTTCTATTCTAAAGCTTCTTTGTATCTCTTTGCATTTGGCTTCTATGAAATCAGTACTAGCTAATTTGTTATCAAATATCTGTAACTCGTAACCCTTATTATTGTTTTTCTTAACTAAAATCTTATCATTTACTTTAACATAGTTATACGTAAATACAGGATGCTTCTTCACTAGCATTGAAAAACATTTTTCAAATTCTTCAAGAGTATACTTTTGTTTTAATTTGTAAATATTTGCTTGATTAAAGTAATTTTCATTATACATACCTTGTTCAAAGAACTTATGTATAATAGGCACGTTACACTCTACAAAATTTTCATCCGTTACAGCAGCCTCTTCAGTTAACTTTACTCCACTAATTTTTTGAAATACCTCATTCATCGTTTTACTTGAAAGTATTTCTTTTGCAGTATATTCAATGCCTAATTTTCTCATTTTTGAAATTATTCGGATTGCCTTAATTGAATCTCCTCCCAATTCCAAAAAGCTTTTATCTAAATCTTCTAATTTTGTATTTAAGGCGTTCTCAAATATTTCTCTGACTTGTCTATAATCTTGCTCGCCCTCTGTCACAGTAATATCTGATACCTTGTCTGAAGATTTTTCTGCTTCTTCATTTTCTGGAAATACATCTGTGAGCTTTATTGCTTTCAGTATATCACCTGGCTGACATTCAATATTTTCTTTTCTTAGTTTTGAGACGATTCGAATTGCTTTAATTGAATCTCCTCCTAATTCAATAAAACTCTTTGTGAAATCGAGGTCTTTCTTATTCAAAATACTTTCAAATGCACTCTTTACAATATCATGCTTGTCACCTGCATTCTTATCAGGATTAATTATACATAAATCATCAGCAAGGCAATCTTTGATTAATTGCACGTATTCATCATTAAACTGTAAAATGGTTGACTTACTATATAAATTTCTCTTATATTCCCATCTTAAGTATACATCTTTGCTTCCACCAGAAATATCTAATGTAATATCAAAAACTGCTACATTTGACTCAAAAGGAACGGTAGATGCAGTTATGCCATTTCCACTTACTGCCATTTCACTACTGTCATTATAAACTAAGACAACATCAAATAGCGGATTTCTTGTATAATCAGTGTTTGCATTTGTCATATCTACAAGTCTATTTAATGATGTATTTTTATTTCCAAGCAAATTAAGTATAGCAGTTCTTACCTCTTCAACTAGATTTCTAAACGTTTTCAGCCTGCTAAACTCAGTTTTAATTGGTAACGTGTTCACAAACATACCAACCACTCTGTCATCATTTTCTCCAGTTCTTGCATTAATGGGAGTACCGACAATAACCTCATCATTTTTAGACTTTTTATACATTAACAGATGATAAACTGCCATAAAGAACATATACTGTGTTATATTTCTTTCACTGCAATAGTTATCAATTATCTGTACTAAAGAAGCATCTAATACTTCTTTGATTTGTTCTCCTTCGTAATCGTTACGACTGCACCTTGGATAATCAGTCTCAAGTTTTAAGTATTCTACCTTTTCACCGAGAGCCTTTTTCCAATAATCCATATCTGCTTCACGCTCAAGCAATATTTGCTTTGCTACCTCTTCTTTATAAGAAACTTTACATTCGTTCACTGTCTTTCCCTGATAGCAGTCCATAATATCTTGAACTAAAACAGCATAAGATGTTCCATCACACACAGTATGATGTGAATCAAAAATCATAAATGTTTCCATTAAGCTATTGCGTACCATTTTCACACGAATAAGATCATCATCTTTCAAATCAAATGGTTTTACTATCGTCTGTACAAAGTCATTTATACGTAAATCTGTATTAATTACATCAATGCTCAAATCCATTCTGTCTTTTATGGTAAATATAACGTCTGCATCAGATACATCAAAATTGACCTTAAAAGCATCATGCTTATTAATTACCTGACAAACAGCATCTTTTAATCGTTCGATGTCAACATCACCAGTCACTTTAAATACTGCAGTAATATTATAAGCCGTAGACTCACAACTTATCTCCTGTAGTGCAAAAAGACTTTTCTGAGTGTCTGTAGCAATTTGCAATCCATTGCTCATATCTTTCAGTTCTTGCTTTATGTTCTCTGCTACAACATCCGCCTTCTTTTGTGTATTCACCATCTCATCTATTTTAGCAGCTAATTTTTCAACTGTACTATAATCAAATAGATAATGAATCGGAACTCGTACTCCTACAACACCTGCCAGCATGTTTACGGCTCTTAATGCCTTAATTGAATGTCCGCCACACTCGAAAAAGCCATCATATAATCCTATATTGGGATTATCTAAAACTGTTTGGAATACTTTTGCAACTTCTAACTCCCTTGAACTCATTTCTCTTTCTTGATTGGAGTTCTCTTTCTGTTCTACATCTGGTAAAAGTTTTTCATTGACTTTTCCACTTAGATTAATTGGGATTTTATCAATCTTTACAAAGTAACTTGGCAACATGTAGGATGGTAATGTAGCCATGATTTCTTTTTTCAATTCTGATATAGATACTTCACTATTCTCTACGATATATGCACAGATAGTCTTTTCATTATTAACTTTTTTCACTACAACACAAGATTCTTTAATTCCTGCATTTTTTTGTATTACGTTATTAATTTCTCCAAGTTCAATTCTATTACCACGAATCTTAACCTGTTTATCAATTCTTCCCAGGAACTCAATGTTTCCGTCTTCTGTCCATCTAGCATAGTCACCAGTATGATACATACGTTCACCAGAACGGAAAACATTCTGTGTAAACTTGCTATCTGTCATCTCTTTATTATGAAGATATTCTTTTGCAAGACTTACCCCTCCAACACATAATTCACCTGGTACACCAATTCCTACTAACCTGTTTTTCTGCATAATATAACACTGTACATTTCGTACTGGCTTTCCAATAGGAATACTCTCCCCATCCTTAATTTTATCATCATAGAACCAAGTAGTTGTCCAGACTGTAGCTTCTGTTGGTCCATAACCATTAGCATACTTAACTCTATTTTTCCATTTATTGATGATGTTCCAATTGCTTTCTTCTCCAGCTGTCTTCAGGAATCTTAATGTCCTAACACGTTCAACCTCTATTTCTCCAACGAAAACAGGTGGTAATACACCAAAAGTAACCCCCTTCTCATTCCAGATATCAACTACAGCATTTGGATCCAGTTTATATTCCTCTGGAATAATAACAAGTGGATAACCATTTAAAATAGCTGTCATGATTTCAAGAATAGATGCATCAAACGCAACACTAGCAAATTGTTGAACTACTTCATCATTTCCAAAGCCGAACTCGGATTTCATTTCCAAGGCCATATTTAATACACCAAAGTTTTTCACTACTACACCCTTTGGTTTGCCTGTAGAACCTGACGTATAAATGATATAAGCAGGATCCTCTCTTTCTACTGAACATACTATATCTCCTTTTGGCTGTTCCATATGTTCAGGGAAAAGGATAGTTTCAACACTGCTGTTTTCTAGCTGTTTCCTATTAGCCACTTCATCTGTAGTTAATATTGCTACTGCGTTAGAGTCTTCTGCAATAAATATAATTCTCTCACTTGGATGACTAATATCTAATGGCAAATATATGGCACCAATTTTAAACAGAGCCAACATTGATATAACCACTTTGCTTCCTCTTTCAAAAAGACTGATAACAATTTCTCCCTTTTTAACTCCTCTTTTTACCAAATACTCAGCTAGATAATCTACTTTGTCTTTTAATTCCCTATATGTTAATATTTCATTTCTAAAATGAATTGCAGAATTATCCTGATTCTCTTTTGCAATACGTTCGAATACTTCATAGATGCCATTTTCTTTTATATGAGATACATCAATTGCCTGATTAAATTTGTTTAAAATAATATCTTCCTCAGACTCATCGACCATTCTCACATCTCCAATCATAGCATCTGGATTATTTGAAAATTGCTCTAATAAGTACATATAGTGCTCAAGAATAGCATATATCGTATTCTTTTCATATTTATTCTCATTGTAAATCATCTCTAAGTAAATCTTATTTCTTTTTACAATAGATAAATTCAAATCATAATTTGTCTGCTCAATTGTTTTCAAATGCTTTAATCCCAAGCTATCATTGGTCTGGTTTTCTCGAAACAGATCTATGCTCATCAAGCTGCGAACCAAATTGCTCTCAATCTGGTTCAACTCAGATATAGAAATATCGCTATTCTTTTCACTTAAGCGACTTTCTCTTGTTATATTCTTTACAAGCTGCTTGAATGACATCTTGTCGTTTGTTCTTACTCTCATTGGAATAGTATTAATAAATAAACCAACGATATTTTCAATTCCACTTATTGGTTTATTTCTTCCAAAAGTAACTTTTCCAAATACTACATCATTAGACAATGAATAAATTCCTAATACAATTCCCCAAACCGCTTCCAAAAAGCTTCCCATTGAGCTCTGCATTTTTTGTGTTACTTTGAGAATATTATTCTCAATTGAATCTTTTAATTGGATCGACTCCAAACTAAATCTTGCTTCACCTACACCCTTTTTCTCTGGCAAAATAACATTTACAGCATCGTACCCCTTTAACACTCTTTGCCAATAAGAGAATTGTTTTTTCATGTCAAGTGATTGAAGATATTCTACATACTCACTATATTGACCTTTCTCATTCATAATCTTTCTTATAGTATCTTCATTACAATTAGATTCATATAACTTTCTAAAGGAATCCATCAATATATTCAGACACCAACCATCCATAAGGATATGATTAAATGACCAAAGAATTATACATTTTTTATTACTAAGATGAATTAATTTTGTTCTTAACAAATTATCCTTTTCTAAATCAATTTCTCTTTTCTTGTCATCCTCCAAAAGCTTTTTAAAATCGTCACTATCAACTGAGGACAATGATGCAACTTCAAAATCAATAGCCTTAAACTTATATTGAACCGCCTTTGGCTTTTCAATTTCACTATATAAATAATTCATTCTTAATGTCTCATAAATATTGCTTAGTTCCTGCATAACACTTCGAACTTTTCTGTCTTCCAAATCAATCTCACTTTGAACTAGTACTTGAACAAAATAATTATCTTCCTTGTCGTTCATTTTGTTATACAAGAAGTTTTCTTGCATAGAAGTCAGATCATATTCTTTTTCTACTACAAGTTCGTAGCAATTATTCTCTGATTCTAATGCATAATCATCACATAGCAATTCTATACATTCTTTTATCTTCTGAATAAATCTCTGACTAATTTCATCGAATTGGTTGCACAAATAATAGTTCTCATTAATACTAAAATCAAACTGAATAATTCCATTTATATAGTTACCTGTTATAATAACAGGATAAAAAGTTTCATTTGCTTCAGCATTTCTATTTCCAGTATTTTTTAATGATACCTCAAACTCATGTGCGAGATTAGTCATATCTCCCATGTAATTCAATACAATCTGTGGTTCTAAATTGATAGACTCTCTATTTTTCTCTCGATACAACAGGTATCCAAATCCTTTATTTGAAACATTTTTGTGCATTTGCACAACAGATTTCAAAGTTTTCAAAACATTCCCTGTTTTTTCCAATATCTCAGGATAGAAAGTTGTGAACCAACCAACTGTTCTGCCCAAATCGGCATTAAACAATTCTGTTTCTCTTCCATGAGATTCATTCATAATTGCCACTTTGGCTGGAGCTTCTTCTGAAATTGCTTCAACAAGACATGCAGTAAACACTTCACTAATAGTTGCTTGAAGTTTTTGTCCTATTCCTTCAATCAGCATCTTAGTATCCTCAGCATCTACTGTTGCAACATAATGCTTACTATCTAATGAAGGAACATAATCACTTTGAATATTAGCACTTTGTAAATTTTTCATGACATCGTCCCAATATTCCTTTTCTTCCTCTACAATTTCATCAGCTTTGCTATTTATCATTTCTGTCCATTCAAAGAATTCTGTGTACACACGAGGTAACTTAACCTTATTTCCTTCCTGTAGCTGCTTGTATGCATTTTCGAAATCTTCTACAATAACACGCCATGATATTCCATCTACTACAAGATGATGGGCACAAAAGAATATATAATCCCCTTGACTTGACTGAATTACCGTTATGGATGATAATGGGTTACAATCTATCATAAAATTCTCGTGTGCATTTTGGCAAATATCCTGTAAGTCACTATCAAAGTCATCCGATGTACTTAGATCAAAACAATTAAAGGTAAATTTTGTTTTACTCTTAATAATATTCTGGCTCTCACCATCTTTGAAATAAACTTGCAATTGCCTATGTACATTTACAACTTCGCTGTATGCATTTTTAACATTTTCAACATTTAATTTATCTTTGCTATGTAATAATACACATTGATTAAAATGATCTAATACAAGTAGATTTTTTTCAAAGAAGAATTTTTGTATAGGTGACAAAATAATATCTTCATCCTGAAGCACTCTATCCTCCCCATCATCTAGCAAGGAACTATCTTGTACTAACCCAAACGCGATTTCTTCTATTGGTCTGCGGCTTAAAATATCTCCTATCTCTATCGCATATCCACGTTCTCTCAATTTCGATACAATTCTGATTGCCTTAATTGAATCGCCACCTAACTGATAAAAGTTGGATTTGATATTAATATTTTTCCTTCTTAATACTTCACCATATATCTCAACTAATAAAGCTTCATTCTCTTTATATTCATTATCGCCAAGATTTTCATCAAACTCATTTATCTTGAAATCTCTTAATAATTTCTTTTCATCAACCTTACCATTAATAGTAATCGGTATCTCTGATATCAATTGAATATAGGCTGGTACCATATATTCTGGTAACTCTTCCTGCATCTGCTCACTAAGACTCTGTTCTGTTATTCCCTTCTCACACTTAACAAATGCGACAATTTCTTTTTCCCCATCTTCTTTTCGTACTGTGACATAACAGTCTTTTACTCCATCAATAGCCTTAATCTTAGTTATTATTTCACCTAATTCAATACGAAATCCTCTTACTTTTACTTGATTATCGTTTCTTGATAAGAATTGTAAATTACCATCTGAAAGCCATTTTACCACATCACCAGTTTTGTATCCAATACATCCAACCTCTGGGAATAGGCAGAACTTAGCATTTGTTAA
>DBKX01000174.1 GCA_002297865.1 Lachnoclostridium sp. UBA739 | reverse complement strand
GAAAAGGTTATGAGCAACCGTGATATTTCGGAAGAGGAAGCTCGTGAAATCGCTAAAGTGGTTGGTTTAGCAGCAATCAAATACGGTGATTTATCTAACCAGGCATCCAAAGATTATGTCTTTGATTTAGACAGATTTACTTCTTTTGAAGGAAATACAGGTCCTTACATTTTATACACAATTGTAAGAATCAAATCTATTTTAACAAAATACAAAAATGAAATTGGACAACTTCCTGCTGGTGCAGCAATTAAACCAGCATTCAATGATAGTGAACGTGATTTAATGCTTGGAATTGTAAAATTCAATGAAGTAATCAAGAATGCATATCAGGAAAATGCTCCACATAAAGTTTGTCAGTATATTTATGAGTTATCCAATGCATTCAGTAAGTTCTATCATGAGACAAAGATTATCTCTGAAGAGAATAAAGAACAGCAGGACTCATGGATTACATTAATTTCTTTAACAGAAGCGATCTTAAATCAGTGTATTGATTTATTAGGTTTAGAAGCACCTGAAAGAATGTAATATAGAGAACAAAGTGTGAGTTCCACAACCCTCAGATAAAGGCATAAGTTTATCTGGGGGTTTTTTGGTCAAATAGTTGCATTTCCCTATATAGCGGAGTATAGTTAAGACTTAAGAAGAATATTAATGCAAAAGAGAGGTCTTATTATGTATAAAGAAGTGAATCAATTAATCATTTACCGTAATTTCGATAAGGAAGGTATACTACATGAATTAGCAAAGATTTGTAAAGCTTATGAAGACGGTGATTACAATAAAAAGGATTTGGTTGCTAGAATTTATGAGCAGATGAATCGTTTGTTAGATGTAGCAACAAGATATGGATTTGATACAAATTTATGGCATAATTATATTGCATATTTATTAGCAACCGATGAAAATCCATTCAGCATTGTGTGTGAAAAATACGGAAAACGAGAAGGCTCTGTTTTGACATTCGCAATTAGCGATTTAGAGAATATCCGTACATTATTTTTGTATGATTTCTCTGATATGGAACAGACACTTGGAATTCATTGTTTTTCAACAGTAACCAATTATCAGGCAATTACCAAAAAGGAAAGAAGCTATAATAAGAGCGTAAGTGACAAGGTGCGTGCTCTGAGCAGACAGCTGGAAGCAGCAAAGGACGCCGAAGATTTTCTTACATATGTGACAGATTTCTATCGTAATTATGGTGTTGGAAAGTTTGGTCTGAATAAAGCATTCCGAATTAAGAAAAAGGGAGAAGAAGTGGTATTATCTCCAATTTTGAATACGGATATGGTGAAGTTAGATGATTTAATTGGTTATGAAATTCAAAAACAGAAGCTGCTTGACAATACAAAGGCATTTGTAGAAGGTAAAAAAGCCAATAACGTATTGTTAACAGGGGATAGTGGTACTGGTAAATCTACTTCAATTAAGGCTATCTTAAATGAGTTCTATGATCAGGGGCTTCGTATGATAGAAATCTATAAACATCAGTTCCAGGACTTATCCACTGTCATTGAGCAGATTAAAGATAGAAATTACCGCTTTATTATTTATATGGATGATTTATCTTTCGAGGAATTTGAAATCGAATATAAGTATTTGAAAGCGATTATTGAAGGTGGTTTAGAGACAAAGCCAGACAATGTACTGATTTATGCTACATCCAACCGTAGACATCTGATTCGAGAAACTTGGGGAGACAGAAACGATGGTACAGGCAATGAAGAATTACATCGTTCCGAGACAATGCAAGAAAAGCTGTCATTGGTAAATCGTTTTGGTGTTACAATTTCTTACTCAAAACCAAATCAGAAGGAGTACTTCAACATTGTAACAAGTCTTGCAAAACGATACCCAGATATTACGCTTACAGAACAGGAAATCTGTGCAGAAGCAAATAAATGGGAACTAAGCCATGGCGGTATGTCTGGACGTACTGCACAGCAGTTTATTAACTATCTTGCGGGCAAATATGGAGTTCGCAGCGAGTAAGATTGGTTTCGTTAGGAAGGAGAGTATATGGAGAAGGGAAAAATGAATGACTTATTGGGGGCTTTAAATCAGATCGTTGTAGGAAAGGAAAAGCAGATGGAACTGGTCTGCGTTTCCTTGCTTGCAGGGGGGCATATTTTGTTAGAGGATGTACCTGGAGTGGGAAAAACTACGCTGGCAAAGGCAGTTGCGAAGCTTACAGGGTGCAGCTTTGGACGTATTCAGTTTACACCAGATACGTTGCCTGTCGATGTTTTGGGTTACTCTATGTACAATCCAAAGACGGAAAGTTTTACATTTCAGAAGGGACCTGTGATGAATCAGGTTCTCTTAGGCGATGAGCTAAATCGTACTTCACCAAAAACACAGGCAGCTTTATTAGAAGCGATGGAAGAAGGGCAGATAACAGTGGATGGTGTCACATATCCATTGTTAAAGCCTTTTTTTGTTATAGCAACACAGAACCCTGTTGATTTTCTAGGAACCTATCGTTTGCCAGAGGCACAGCTGGATCGCTTTTTCTGTCGAATTACCTTGGGGTATCCGAATAGGGAGTCTGAGGTGCTTATGGTAAATAAAATGGTGAAGGGAATTGCTTGGGGCAAAATACAAAAGGTAATATCTAGTGAAGATATCCTTGCTATGCAGAAAGAAGTTACAGAAATTAGAATTCACGAAGACCTGGTACAATATCTCCTTGATATTGTAGAAAAAACAAGAAATCACGATTCCATTGCACTAGGTGTCAGTCCAAGAGGAACATTAGCAGCAGTTCGCGCTTCTCTTGCAATGGCATATATGAAAGGCAGAGATTATGTGATTCCAGAAGATATTGTATCCATTCTGGTTCCTGTTTTAGCCCATCGTATTATGTTATCTTCCAGTGCTAAAATAAAGAAACAGTCAGCAGAAGCAATTATAATGAGCATTAAGAATGAAACAAAGATTCCGCTTTTATAGAGTAAGGAGAAGAGTTTATGAAAGAGGTAAGAATAGGGGTAATTCTATGTATTCTGCTATCAGGTTTCTTTGTAACATTTTATGGAGGAACCATCCCATATCGTTTCTTTCAGTGTTCGCTTTTGGTTCCTGTGCTGTGTCTGATTTATACAGCTTATGTATATGCTAGATTTAAGATATATCAGGAGGTGGAACATAATACCTTAGTGAAGGAAGAAATAGCAGATTATACGATTCAAGTTGGAAATGAGGACTATATAATGTATGAACATATTAAACTCAATTTCTACGAGGATAATTCTAGAGTTTTAGATGTAGAGCCATTTCGGGAGAGTTATCTGCTTCCTGGTGAGAAGAAAGAATATAAGACATCTGTTTTATGCAGGTATCGTGGCAATTATGCCATTGGTGTAAAGAGTGTACAGGTGACAGATTTTATGCATTTATTTTCTATTACATACCCCATAAAAGAACCTTATAATGTGACGGTTTTGCCCAAAACAATTTCTTTGGACAAATGTTTTTTCCTAGAGGAAGACTGTGATGATAAGCAGGGAAATGGCCTCTTTGAAATCAAGAAGCAAGAACCAGATGTGGAAATTCGGCCTTATCTGCCAGGTGATGAAAAACGTATGATTGACTGGAAAGCTTCAGCTAAATATAAAGAATTGTTTACACGAAAAAATATGAACATAGTCAAACAGGGAGTCATTATTTATATGGAAATGCTGCCTCCGAAAGAAATGGAAAGGTTAGCAGTGGAAGATAAGCTTTTAGAATGTGTACTTGCAATTGCTTATTACTGTGTAAATCATAATACAAGATGCAGTATGGTTTATGAAGAAGGTGAGATTTGCCTTCATGAGATAAGGGACCTTGCGGCTTATGATAGCATGTATCAAGAAACAGCACAGCTTTGTTTTCGTGGAAAATTATCGGCGGATGCACTGTTAGAAGAATGTATTCCAGAAGAAAATCAAATCGTTGTTCTTGTGGTATTACAGATAGGGGATAGCTTACTAAAGTGTATAAGCAGTTTTGAGGAGCGAAAACAGAAAATAATCGTACTAGTCATGGGAGAAGAGCCAGAGGAATGGGATGGAAGCATGATTCATGCTTTGGTACTGTTTATACCTAGCGATGGAGATGTGAAAAAAATATTGGAGGAGGGGAGCTGCTATGAAACTGTTATATGAAAAGGGGATTTCTCTCTTATTTGCAATATTGTTGTCAATTCAGGAAATAAAATGGGGAGGGATTACAGTCTCTTATTGGACAATTTTGCTGGTGTGTACGTTTTCCATGGCCGGTGTTCTTTCCTATGAGAAAAAGCAATGGAATGTGCTGATTGGCGTACTGATGTTTCTTGCAAGTATTCTAGTTGTTTTAGGTGTGCAGGATAAACATATAGGTAATGGTTTCATTGGGCTTTGTATTGTATTTCTAATTCAGACAGTGGTGCTTTCGATGGTTATGAAATGTACCTATGCGAAATGTATCCTTTCTTCAGGATTTCTTATTGCTTTTATTGTATTAAGACTATGTTTGGTACCCGTTTCTCCAGTTTTCGTATTTCTTATTTTATTTTGCTTTTTGGTTTCATGTTCAGAATTGATTCATATTACGTATTATAAGAGTCCTTTAGATACGAAGAGGACGACGGGATTGCTTCCGGTGTTTATTCTGTTCTTTGTTATTGTATTGGATATTCCTGTTAAGGAGCATCCCTTTGACTGGAGTTTTGTTACGGATCCTGCATCCAGGGTTTATGAAAATGTACGTGAAATGGTTGAAAATATAAGAGATTCATGGAATGATAATGGGGATTATTTCTCTTATCAGTTGTATGACAGGTCTGACGGAGAAAGTAAGCTTGGTGGTGCTGTAGACACTACAGAGCGAATTTTATTAAAGACAAAGGGCATGCGAAGTGGAGAACATACAATATATCTTAACGGTAGTGTATATGATACTTATACAGGGAGTGGATGGAGCAAGTGCAAGAAAGAAGAAGCATTGGATGAGCAGGAACTAGCTCGAAAGGAAATTGAATCTGCTTGCCAATCCCAACAGTGGGCTAAGATTAAGGATGAGTTTGTTTTTCACGAAAGACAGGTGGAAATTCAATATGGAAGACTAAGAACGAAGACAATTTTTTATCCCGAATATCTTAGTTCATTTTCTTGCATTAATCAAAGTTTGAAGATAGAGAAAAAGTCAGCTAATCTCGCATTTGCTAAGATGAGAAAACGAGGGTATGAGTATAGGGCATACTACAAAGATGTCAATTTAAATAGTGAATATGTGAAAGGGTATCTTAGAACGCTTGATTCTTTTTCCCATGAGAATACATTATTAAGAATGCGAGCAGATGATATAAAGGATGTGGACTTACAATTGCCGGATGATTTGCCAAATAGGGTGAGAGAGTTAGCCAATCAGGTTACGTTCAAAGAAACCAATTCTTATGACAAAATGGCTGCTATCTGTTCTTATCTACGTCAATATACTTATTCGAAAGATGTGGAGGAAGTTTCAAAAAGACAGGATTTTGTGGAGGATTTTCTATATCGAACCAAAAGAGGGTACTGTACTTATTTTGCAACATCAGCGGCTGTTATGGGACGCTGTGTAGGAATACCGACAAGATATGTAGAAGGAGTGATTGTATCAAAAGACTGTAAAAAGAAGAAGGGATATTCTCTACTCGATGGAAATAGCTTGCATGCTTGGTGTGAGGCTTATTTTGAAGGCTTTGGCTGGATACGTTTTGAGGCAACGCCTGGGTATGGGGATAAAGTTGGAACTTGGAAGAAGACAAATGGAAGGAATTATTATGAAAAGAATCCAATTGAGACATCTCTTATGCCGGAGGTATCTAGTGAGCCAGTGGAGATCAAGGCTAAAGCGTTAAGGAGTGACGTTACCTATAGAGTATTGTTAGGATTTATGTGTTTTGTATTGGCTATCTTAGTTATCTTTGGAATGTGTGTTTGGAATCAAAGAAAAAAACGGACGAGAAATGAACAATGTGTCTGGCGATTTAAGAGGATTTTGTTTTATTTAAAAAAGTTAGGATTTCGTATAGAGTATGGGGAAACATTGATTGAATTCCGGGACAGGGTACAGGATAAAATGAGAGATATGGAGCTTTGGAAGCACGAACAGTTTGAAGAGGTTGTAGACTTCTATCTGAAGATGCGTTTCGGAAAAGTGGAACTAGAGGATAGTGAGCGAAAGAAGATGGAAATGTTTATAGGAATGCTAAAAGTATTGTGTAGGGAGAAGTTTGGAAAGGGGCGTTGTTGGATGATTGTGTTAGAAGAGAAGATGATTAGATAATAGACAAATCCGAATTTATAGGTGGATATATTTATGCAAATAGAAACACAAAGATTAACATTGTTTGATATATTGAGGTGAAACATGAAACGTATATCTTTTTCCTAGAAAGAGTGATTATTAAATGGGGATATGAGCAAACATATCCCCATTTCTTCAGGCTATCCATCGTTTAAGCATCTTCCCATTTCATAAGAGGTACAAATGTATTAAGCTTCCCACACTTTTCCTTCTTTTCCCGTTTGGCTTCTTTAATTGCCTTTTTACAAAAATAATCCTGCGCACATAGTAACTCTTTGCCCCGGCGGTCTACTTTTTCATAACTTCCGTCACTTTTAAGAATATGGGATTTCAAAGTATCTGCAAGCTGTGTTTTCAAAATATTGAGTGCTTCCATTTTCAGTTCTTCCTGTTCTACAGGAAACAGAATTTCCACTCTCTTATCCAAGTTACGTGGCATCCAGTCAGCACTTCCCATATAGACTTCCTCAAAACCATCGTTATAAAAATAAAAGATTCTTGCGTGTTCCAGAAAATTTCCTACAATGGATCGAACCGTAATGTTATCACTGACACTAGCAATTCCAGGTCGTAGGCAGCAGATTCCACGTACAATTAACTCAATCTTTACCCCTGCATTAGATGCTTCGTACAGAGCAGTAATGATTTTCTGATCACATAAGGAATTCATTTTAGCAATAATATGTGCCTTTTTCCCTTCCTTTGCGTTAGCAGATTCTCGTCGAATCAAAGAAAGAAATTTATCACGTAACCAAAGGGGAGCAAGGGACAATTTATTCCAGAATAACGGTTCTGAGTATCCAGACAGCATATTAAAGACGGCTGTGGCATCTTCGCCAATTGGTTTTGAAGCAGTTAATAAGCCAAGGTCTGTGTACAATTTGGCGGTAGAATCATTATAGTTGCCAGTTCCAAGGTGTACATATCTACGAATTCCATCATCTTCACGTCGAACGACTAAAGTTATTTTACTATGAGTCTTTAATCCTACTAAACCGTAGATAACGTGACAGCCTGCTTTTTCAAGCTTTCTAGCCCAGATAATATTATTCTCTTCGTCGAATCTTGCCTTTAATTCCACTAGCACAGTAACTTGTTTTCCGTTTTCAGCTGCTTGTGCTAGGGATGCAATGATTGGAGAGTTGCTGCTGACACGATATAAGGTCTGTTTAATTGCAAGAACCTGCGGGTCTTTTGCTGCTTGTCGTACAAACTGCACAACCGAATCAAAGGTCTGATATGGATGATGAAGGAGATAATCTTGCTTTCGAATTTGATCAAAGAGATTTGTCTCTAAGTTAAGTCCAGGTACTGGCTGAGGAATATATTTTGGAGTTTTTAATTCATCAAATCCATCCAGACCATAAACTTTCATTAAAAAAGTTAAATCCAGCGGTCCTTTTATTTTATACACATTATCATCTTTCACTTGTAGTTCATGTTTTAGTATCTTTAACAGGCGTTTATCTATACCATCTTCCACTTCTAGACGAATCACTTCACCCCATTGCCTGCGCTTCAGCTGCTTTTCAATTTCCATAAGCAAATCAGCAGCTTCATCTTCATCAATATCTAAATCAGCATTTCTCATAATACGGTAAGGAAAAGCTGAGATAACTTCATAATTTAAGAAAAGCTTGTTAATATTTTTTTCAATGATTTGTTCCATGAGGATAAATGTTCTAGCTTCTCCCTTACCTGAAGGAATTTCCACGAGACGAGGAAGAACATCAGGCACTTGCACAGTGGCAAAATCACAGTCAATTTCACTTTTTTTATCATGTATAAGCGCTCCTATATTTAAAGTTTTATTGCGAAGTAGAGGAAATGGTCTGGATGAATCCACAGCCATCGGGGTAAGTACTGGATAAACTTCTTTGCGAAAATAGGAATCTACATATTTGCTTTGTTCGCTACTTAGGTCTTCATAGGCATTAATAAGCTTAATTCCTTTTTGTTTTAACTGAGGCATGAAACTACGATTGTATGTAGCATACTGTAGTTCTACCAGATTGTGTGTTGCAGCTGATATTTGTTCTAACTGCTGCTCAGCTGTCATACCAGCAATATCTTTCTTGGCGTAACCGGCATGAACCATATCCATCAACGATGCAACACGTATCATAAAGAATTCATCTAAATTCGAGGCAGTAATACTTAAGAATTTCAGTCGTTCCAGCAACGGATTGGTTTTGTCCTTTGCCTCCTTAAGAATTCGTACGTTAAATTCAAGCCAGCTGAGTTCTCGATTAATGAAATATTCCGGTTTTTTGTAATTACAATTGACAGGCTCAGAGAGACTGTGTTTGTTGGTATGTTCCATTACGTAAATCTCCTTTTCTGTTTGATACAAGGTTTGATTCCATAGACTTCTTCAAAGAAGTTTGCTTTATCATCAAATAATCCATATTCCAACGTGATATCTTCTACAGTATTTGTGGTAATCATTAATATATTCTGTTTTAAGGAAATTTTAACATCTGAAAATTTCTGTTTGTGGCTTTTGTCCAGTGCGTTGGCAATGGAAAAGATAGCGAAAAGCTTGGATAGTTTAATATACACATCTTTCTTGGTTCCATCCATGTCAAGGGAAAACTTCGGAAACGTTTCTGGTGTACATCGTACTAACTGGGCTACCATTTCACGTTCTTGATGGGAAAGGCCTATAATTTCAGTTGACATAATAATATTATATGAATTTTCTCTGGAGTGACTCAAATCAATAAAATCTCCACAGCTATGCAAGATAACTGCAATTTCTAAGAGAAGCCGCTCCCGTTTTCCTAACCCGTGAAGTTTTCGAATGCTATCGAAAATACTTAATGCAAGATAAGATACATTTGCATTGTGGGCAGGATTACAATGATATCTAGCTGCAATGTAAGAAGCAGAACGAATGATATCATTGTTAAAGTCGTGTTCTGACTGGATTTTTTCTTTTCTTTCCGCATATTCTGCAGCAATGCCATCGCATAAGGTGATATCTGTGAAATAAATCTGTTTGGCACCAGAATGTTCGAATATTTTATGATACATCATGGCAGTAGGAATCAGCAGGGAAACCTGCTCCCTTGGAGCCAGAGTATGCTCTGAAAGTTCATTCAATGGTTTTTCTAACAAGGTTTTGAAAAAGGTATTCAGCTCCTTCACACTAACAGGTTCACAGCCGGGATTTTTTTGCATGATATTCATAAATAGATTTAACTGATCTCCTGTTGCAATGATATGTTCAATCTTTTGTTCATTTAGAAATAATTCTGAGAAGGTAATCATTTCATTATCGATATATTCGCTAATTAACTGGTGGTAATTATCAGTTTTATTCTCCAAGGAACTTAGAAGTTCACGTATGCGCAGGGAACCTAGCATAATGTTTTGTGTTTGTGTCAGATAGCCATGCTGGAATAGGGAAATCTGAATGCTTCCAGAACCTACATCCACGATGGCAGTCCCTTTCTCAATAATTTTTTGAAATGCTTTCACTTTTAAGGCAATTGCTTTATAACATAAAAAACGCTGCTCAGAATTACTAAGAATTTTTACTTTTATACCAGAGCGCAGTTTAATCTGGTCAAGAATTAATATACTATTGGAAGCCTCGCGTATTGCACTTGTAGCGTAAGCAGTGTAGTCAGTTACTCCATATTCTTTCATCTTTTCAGAAAACTGGATGAGTACTTCGCAGGTATCGTTCACAAGTTCATTACGGATTTTTTTATATTTGTAGGAATCCGAACCAAGTAAGGTAGCATGACGGACATGCTCCACTTCTTCAATGCCGTTTTTCTTGGATATCTGAAATATTTTTAAAGACAATTCATTGGAACCTACATCAATTGCTGCAAAAGTCGTAAACGCCATAGATTAACCTCCTTTTCATTATATTTTACTATTTTTCAGAAAAAAACACTAGGGTTTTTAAAAAAAGTATGTATAATAGGAAGTGGACAAAATTTTATTGGAGTGAAAGCTATGAAAACATCAGATTTTTATTTTGATTTACCAGAAGAGCTGATTGCGCAGGACCCACTTGAGGACCGTTCCAGTTCCAGACTCTTAGTTTTGAATAAAGAAACCGGAAGTATAACGCACAAGGTATTCAAGGATATAAAGGATTACTTAAAGCCAGGTGACTGTCTGGTACTAAACAACACGAAAGTTATTCCAGCTCGTTTAATTGGTGAGAAAGAAGGCACTGGTGCCAAGATTGAATTGCTACTGTTAAAGCGTTTAGAAGGTGACGTATGGGAGACTCTTGTAAAACCAGGTAAAAAAGCAAAACCAGGTACTCGTATTGTATTTGGTGGAGGTTTATTAGTTGGTGAAATTACAGAAGTAATTGAAGATGGAAACCGTCATATCAAATTTTATTATGAGGGTATCTTTGAGGAAATCTTAGATAAGCTCGGTCAAATGCCACTTCCTCCATACATTCATCATCAGTTACAGGATAAGAACCGTTATCAGACGGTGTATGCCAAATATGAAGGATCTGCAGCAGCACCTACAGCGGGACTTCATTTTACAAAGGATTTATTAGAAGAACTTAAGGAAATGGGTGTCATTGTTGCAAGTGTTACCTTGCATGTAGGTCTTGGAACATTCCGTCCTGTGAAAGTAGATGACGTTACACAACATCATATGCATTCTGAATTCTATCAGGTATTGCCTGAGGAAGCAGAGAAGATTAATGCTGCGAAACGTGAAGGCAGAAGAGTAATCTGCGTTGGAACAACAAGCTGTCGTACCATTGAATCTGCAGCGGATGAAAATGGTGTTGTACGAGCAGGCAGTGGAGATACGGATATTTTTATTTATCCGGGTTATAAATTTAAAGTGCTAGACTGTCTGATTACGAATTTCCATTTACCAGAATCAACATTGTTAATGCTGGTTTCTGCGCTGGCTGGAAAAGAGCATATTATGGATGCGTATAAGGAAGCTGTGGAGATGAAATATCGATTCTTTAGTTTTGGGGATGCGATGTTTATACAGTAAGGAATATTGAGTTTGATAGGAAAGCACCTTGTTTGGGCAAGGTGCTTTTGTGACTTATATTATCAAAGAACGGTTGATGTGCTTCTACACCCATTCCACCACATCTGTCAATACATAATCCTTTGATTTCACCACCAAGCACTTTTTTTTAAGTACCTCATCAATCACCCGAAGTTCAATGTTTCTTCGATGTTCCAGATGATTAATCAAATCATTGCCATCTTGATATCCATGATGTTTCCCATAAGGTGATTTCGTTAAATAATCCATCATAAGAGAAAACCAGATTTCATTTCCGTTCGTATCTACTCTTTCTTTACGGATCTGTGCAATATTTCCGGAAATATCATTTGAATCAATATATATCATTCTGAAATTCTTATCTTTTAGCAATTCATAAGCCTGTTTATAAAATTTTACGATATCATCATCAGACATTTCATAAAACAACATCATGCATTCGAGTGAGTTCTGAAAAAAGGAACACTCAAATAGATTACCATATGAAGAAAAATGTTCGTATCGTTTCATAATAGTGTCTCGAAAGAAAGGAAAATCAACCCGTCCATCATAGATTTCATAACTTCCAAGAAGATTATGAAAACCTTCATAGTCTGTTAAAATACGAGTATATGCAACAACATAGCGTTCATTTTCAACCTTGGTATGCAGTTTGATATCATCTCGAATGTCAGGGTATTTACTAAGAACCTC
>DBKX01000005.1 GCA_002297865.1 Lachnoclostridium sp. UBA739 | reverse complement strand
AAGAAGAATTACGTGAAATCTGTGAAAATGGTTTACGTCTTAGCCGTGTAGGCCAGTGTCTAATCGAACGCTGCATTGCAGGCTGGAAAGAAATTGAATACGAAGTAATGCGTGATAGTGCAGGTAACTGTATCACAGTATGTAACATGGAAAACTTAGACCCAGTTGGCGTTCATACAGGTGATAGTATTGTAGTTGCCCCATCACAGACGTTAGCAGATAAAGAATACCAGATGTTAAGAAGTTCCGCTTTAAACATCATTTCCGAATTGAAAATAACAGGTGGATGTAACGTACAGTTCGCGCTACATCCAGATACCTTTGAATATTGTGTCATCGAAGTAAATCCTCGTGTAAGCCGTTCTTCGGCCTTAGCTTCCAAAGCAACAGGATATCCAATTGCCAAAGTTGCAGCTAAGATTGCATTAGGTTACACCTTAGACGAAATTCCAAATGCCATCACAGGCAAAACATATGCAAGCTTCGAGCCAGCACTTGACTATGTAGTTGTCAAAATACCAAGACTTCCATTTGATAAATTCATCCAGGCTTCTAGAAAGCTGACCACACAGATGAAAGCAACTGGAGAGGTTATGAGTATCTGCAACAACTTCGAAGGTGCGTTAATGAAAGCACTTCGTTCTTTGGAGCAGCATATTGACAGCTTAGATACAGGAGAATTTACAAACTATACAAAAGAGCAGATTTTAGAACATTTAGAAACGGTAGATGACAAACGTATCTTCTTAATTGCAGAAGGTATCCGTCGTGGAATCTCATTTGAAGAAATGCACGATATCACTAAGATTGATATGTGGTTCATCGATAAGATTGCGATTTTAGTAGAAATGGAACAGCGTTTGAAATCAGAAGAATTAACAGTTGAATTACTGGAAGATGCAAAACGCCTAGAGTTTACAGATAAATTAATCGCTGGTTACACTGGCAAAACAGAAGAAGAAATTAAAGAGTTACGTTATAGCCACAACATTGTGAAAGCATTTAAAATGGTTGATACCTGTGCTGCTGAGTTTGCCGCTACTACACCATATTATTATGGATGCTTTGGAAGTTACAACGAAGTAGAAGAAACCCATGGGAAAAAGAAAATCTTAGTTCTTGGTTCTGGCCCAATCCGTATCGGACAGGGGATTGAGTTTGACTTCTGCTCGGTACACAGTGTTTGGTCCTTACACAGAAGTGGTTATGAAACAATCATAGTAAATAACAACCCTGAAACAGTAAGTACCGACTTTGATATTGCAGATAAACTTTATTTTGAACCATTAACTCCAGAAGACGTAGAAAATATCGTTCGCCTTGAAAAACCAGACGGAGCGGTTGTACAGTTTGGTGGACAGACAGCGATCAAGTTAACAGAAGCACTTCTTAAGATGGGAGTCAAGATTCTTGGTACAAGTGCTGAAAATGTAGATGCTGCTGAGGATAGAGAATTATTTGATGAAATTCTAGAAGAATGCTGTATTCCAAGGCCAGCAGGTCACACGGTATTTACAGTGGAAGAGGCATTAAACGCCGCTAATGAATTAGGCTACCCAGTTTTAGTAAGACCTTCTTATGTACTTGGTGGACAGGGAATGCAGATTGCAATCAATGACGAAGATGTTCGTGCTTACATGAATATCATCAATCGTCAGGTGCAGGAACATCCAGTATTAGTGGATAAATATCTTATGGGTAAAGAAGTGGAAGTCGATGCAGTGTGTGACGGCGAAGATATCTTAATCCCAGGAATTATGGAGCATGTAGAGAGAGCGGGTATTCACTCTGGAGATAGTATTTCTGTATATCCAACACAAAATATTAGTGATAAGTCCATTCGTGTTATTGTGGATTACACAAAGAAACTTGCAAAATCCTTACACGTTATCGGTTTGATTAACATCCAGTTTATCGTATGTAACGATGAAGTATATGTAATCGAAGTAAACCCTCGTTCATCCAGAACCGTTCCTTATATTAGTAAGGTTACAGGTATTCCAATCGTGGACCTTGCTTCTAAGGTTATCCTTGGTGCGAAGATTCGTGAATTAGGATATGAACCAGGTTTACAACCTAAGTCCAAATACATTGCCATTAAGATGCCAGTATTCTCATTCGAGAAGATTCGTGGTGCGGATATCAGCCTTGGACCTGAAATGAAATCTACAGGTGAATGTCTTGGTATTGCAGAGGACTTTAATGCGGCACTTTATAAAGCGTTCGTTGGTGCTGGTGTGCAGCTTCCAAAACATAAGAAGATGATTCTTACGGTTAAGGATTCCGACAAGATGGATGCGGTGGAAGTTGGTAGAAGGTTTAAGGCTCTTGGTTATGAAATTTTCGCTACAAAGAGTACAGCAAGAGTGTTAAATCAGAATGGTGTGCTTGCAATTCCGATTAATAAGATTGAGCAGGAAGCACCAACGCTCATGGATCTGTTGTTAGAGCATCAGATTGATTTGGTTATTGATACGCCAAGCAATGGTCTTGAAAAATCAAAAGATGGTTTCTTGATTCGTCGAGTTTCCATTGAGACTGGCGTAACTTGTCTGACTTCTTTGGATACAGCCAATGCGTTGTTGACTAGTCTGGAGTCTGAGAAGGAGAAGGCGTTGGAAGTGATTGATATTGCGAAGATTAAATAGGTGATGTGAGATAGAACAAGCCACTTGGAGGAGTCCAAGTGGCTTGTATTGGTTATGAGAACTTAATTAGAAAAGAAATGTCAATTAATGATAAACAGAAATATTGTTTATCATTTCAGACGGCAGTGAACTATGAAGAACTTATGAATATGAAAAGAAAGCTGATAAAGTAAAGTCAAGCAAAAATGCAAAGCAATTTGCAAAAGAAAACATAAAGTGTAATAGAAGGAAGTATGATAATAGTTCAAAGTTTTATACAGAGTATTTTGAAAATGATATTAATTTGTTAGTATATAGCATAAAGGAGTATAAGCGATTGCGAGGGGCACATAAAAAAGATGAAAAGCAATCCCCAGTAGCAACTCCCTTCACTTTATGGTATCATAGTTACATATTAATAAAGAAATACGATACCCACTAAAGGGAGATAAATAGATGAAAAAATTAGTAACCGGCATTGTAGCACACGTTGACGCAGGTAAGACCACCCTATCCGAAAGCATCTTATACCAAACCGGCAGTATCCGCAAACTAGGACGCGTTGACACCAAAGATGCTTTTTTAGATACCAATGAATTAGAACGAGCAAGGGGAATTACCATATTCTCCAAGCAAGCCATTGTAAAATATGGTGATATAGAATTAACTTTATTAGACACACCGGGACACGTCGATTTTTCAGCAGAAATGGAACGAACGTTACAGACCCTAGATTATGCGATTCTAGTAGTCAGTGGAGCAGACGGTGTACAAGGACATACCTTAACCTTATGGACCTTGCTTCGAAAATACAAAGTGCCAGCTTTCATTTTTGTCAATAAAATGGACCAAAAAGGAACTAGCAAACAGAATATTTTAATCGAACTTAAGAAAAAATTAGACGAGGGCTGTATTGATTTTGGAGAAGAAGGAACGGAAAATTTCTATGAAGAAATCGCAGTCTGTGACGAAGAACTGTTAAGTGAATATATGGAGCAAGGAAGTATCGGGAAAGACAGTATCAGACAATATATTGCAAAGCGCAAGATTTTCCCATGCTTCTTTGGTTCGGCACTAAAATTAACTGGAGTAGATGAATTTTTAAAAGGATTTAACGATTACACACAAGAGCCAATGTACGGGAACGAGTTTGGTGCCAGAGTATTTAAAATTACCAGAGATGAACAAGGCAATCGTTTGACCCATATGAAGATTACTGGAGGCAGCTTAAAGGCAAAAATGCTTCTTACCAATAAAACTGCCAAGACCGATGAACAGGATGTGTGGGAAGAGAAGGTAAACCAGATTCGTATATACTCTGGTGAAAAGTTTGATGCTGTGTCTGAAGTTCAGGCTGGCTGTGTATGTGCTGTGACAGGACTTACAAAAACGAAGCCAGGAGAAGGATTTGGAATCGAGGGTGGTACGTGGAATCCGGTGTTAGAGCCTGTCCTTGGATATAAGCTAATTCTTCCAGATGGCTGTGACCCAGCTATGATACTGCCAAAATTAAGGCAGTTAGAAGAGGAAGTACCCGAACTTCATATTGTATGGGATGAATTTTTACAGGAAATTCGTGTGCAGATTATGGGAGAAGTCCAGACGGAGATTTTAAAGACCATCATCAAGCAGCGTTTTAACGTAGACGCAGGATTTGGTACTGGTAAAATTCTGTATAAGGAAACCATTGAGGATGTGGTAGAAGGAGTAGGGCATTTTGAACCGTTAAGACATTATGCGGAAGTACATTTGTTATTAGAACCGTTGGAACGGGGAAGTGGAATGCATTTTGAGGTAAATTGCAGTGAGGACATTTTAGACCGTAACTGGCAACGTCTTGTGATGACTCATTTGCTGGAAAAGGAACATAAAGGTGTTCTGACAGGTTCCGCAATCACGGATATGAAGATTACACTTGTTACGGGGAGAGCGCATCAGAAACATACCGAAGGTGGAGATTTCAGACAGGCAACATACCGTGCAGTAAGACAAGGTCTTAAGCAGGCGAAATCAGTGCTGTTAGAGCCATATTATGAGTTTGAACTGGAAGTGCCACAGCAGATGGTGGGACGTGCTATGACCGATGTAGATAAAATGTTTGGGACTTGCGAGATAACTTCTTCAGAAGGGGATATGACTGTGATAACCGGTGAAGCTCCTGTTGCTACCATGTGGGAATATCCCAAAGAAGTAATTGCGTACACCAAAGGTCAGGGCAAGTTAACCTGTTCCTTAAAAGGATATGGGAAATGTCACAATGAACAGGAAGTGATTGAACAAATTGGTTATGATTCTGAGAGCGATTTTGTGAATCCAACAGGGTCCGTTTTCTGTGCACATGGATCTGGTTTCTTGGTGGAGTGGGATCAGGTGAAAGATTATATGCACCTTGAAAGTATTCTTTCTAAGAATAAGTCACAAGATATGCAGTTACAGGCATGTGAAATAATGCCCAAAGGTCCAGTGGACGATTGGATTGATACGGATGAGATTGATGCAATTCTGGCTAAGACATATAACTCCAACAAGAAGGAAGAGGGCAGAAGCCGTTATCAGAAAAAGAAAAAAGAATTTTCTAATACCCCAGTGACAAAAACATGGAAAGCGCCTGAAAAGAGGGATGAATACCTCTTAGTAGACGGTTATAACATCATTTTTGCATGGGAAGAGTTAAATGAACTAGCAAAACAATCTGTAGATGGCGCAAGAGGAAAGTTAATGGACATCTTGTGTAATTATCAAGGCATGAAAAAATGTGAGGTGATTCTTGTATTTGATGCATATCGTGTACAGAATCATAAGACAGAGATTATGGATTACCATAACATTCATGTTGTATACACAAAAGAAGCAGAAACTGCAGACCAGTATATCGAAAAATTCGCCCATCAAAATGCCTCTAAGTATAAAATCACAGTAGCAACATCCGACGGACTAGAACAGATTATTATTAGAGGCCAAGGCTGTCAGCTCTTGTCTGCAAGAGAATTTGAATCAGAAGTGAAAGCAATGGAAAACCACATTCGAACAGACTATATCGAATCAAGTGAAGGACGTAATACAAAACTGATAGATGCCCTCAATGGACAGGCGTTAGAAGAAATAGAGAAAATTCAAAAAAATATCAAAGAACAAGAATGATATTGTTACGAATGAAATATAGCTATAGGCAGTTGGTTTGCAAAAAACGACTGCCTATTGTATTCTAAAGTATATTTTATAAAACATGTGTAAAAGAAAAATGTAAAGGAGATTTGTTATGAAAGATAGAAAACTTGTGCTAAAAAAGGATTTAATAGAAGGATTGCATAAGACAGGATTAACCAAAGGCGACCACGTTATTGTACATACGTCACTTAGCAGTCTAGGTTTTGTCTGCGGTGGCGCCCAAATTGTAATTGAAGCATTGTTAGAAACAGTAGGAAACGAAGGCACCATTCTGATGCCAACACAAAGCTGGAAAAACCTAGACCCAACAGCAGGAGTCCATTGGGAAGAACCAGAAGAATGGTGGCAGGCAATCCGCGATAACTGGCCCGCCTATGACCCACGAATCACCCCAACCAACACTATGGGTGCAGTCGCAGAAATGTTTCGCAAGTGGCCAGGAGCCGTTAGAAGCAGTCATCCCGCCCGCTCCTTCGCAGCAGTAGGCAAATACGCCGATTACCTAACCAAAGACCACGACTTAGAAAATATCTTCGGCGAAGGTTCTCCACTTGCTAAACTCTACGACTTAAGCGGAAAAGTCCTGCTAATCGGAGTAGGCTACGACAAAAACACTTCCCTCCACCTGGCAGACGTAAGAGCCGTTTATCCAAGCAAACACTACACAAAAGAAAGCAGTGCCATTCTAAAAGACGGCAAACGCCAATGGGCAACCTACCAAACCCTGGCAGTAGACGGAGAAGATTTTAACCGAATCGGAGAAGCCTTCGAACAAAATAACACAACTAACAAAACTACCATCGGCAACGCCATAGTCACCCTAATGGACCAACGTTCTCTAGTCGACTTCGCCATCCAATGGATAGAACAAAACCGCTCATAATTTTCCACACAAAAAGCTACCAGACTAAACAAGTCTAGTAGCTTTTTGAAAGTTTTGCATACGTAAATTCCACCAAAATCTACAAGTGACGTATGATTTATCGATTCGCGCATTTGCAGTTTTCTAGTCAAACACTTTAGGTCTACACAACCATCAGCTAGAAAACTGCAACTAAGCAGGGAGTTAAATCATACGTCACGCCATTACTCAAGCTCAAAAGTTCCCGTATACAACTGATAATACACACCCTTCTGCTTAATCAATTCATCATGGCTGCCACGTTCAATAATACTACCATGGTCAAGTACCATAATCGCATCTGAGTTTTGAACGGTAGAAAGTCTATGTGCAATAACGAATACTGTTCTGCCTTCCATTAACGCATCCATACCACGTTGTACTAAAAGTTCTGTACGTGTATCAATCGAAGAGGTAGCTTCATCCATAATCATTACAGGAGGGTCAGCAACTGCCGCACGGGCAATACTGATAAGCTGTCTTTGTCCTTGTGATAAGTTGGCACCATTGGAAATCAGCATTGTTTGATAACCTTCTGGCAAACGAGTGATGAAATCATGTGCGTTAGCAAGCTTTGCTGCATTGATACATTCTTCATCAGTAGCGTCTAGTTTTCCGTATCGGATATTTTCCATTACCGTACCAGTGAATAGATTAACATCCTGTAAAACAATTCCCAAACTTCTTCGTAAATCGGCTTTTTTAATCTTATTAATGTTAATTCCATCATAACGGATTTTACCATCTGCAATATCGTAGAAACGGTTGATCAAGTTGGTAATCGTGGTTTTACCAGCACCAGTAGCACCAA
>DBKX01000251.1:181-5852 GCA_002297865.1 Lachnoclostridium sp. UBA739 | reverse complement strand
TCTGCCTTCATGGATTTCTGCCTTCTCTAAATACTCCAATAAAGTCTCCTTTTTATACCAAGGCATATTTTTTGAAGGATTTAAATTTCTTTTGCTGGTGGAAAAGTCCCCCTCTCTCTTCCTTCGTTCCATACTTCCAGCTTCCTCGTGGTCAATTACTCTGCTTGTCCTTTCGGAAGAAACAGCACCCAATGTTTCTGCAATAATGGCATCTAATGTATCTGCCTCCGATTCAAATCCCCCAGTTAGAGGATAGCATCCCAATGTACGGAACCGAATTTTCTTCATCTGAATTTCTTCTCCTTGCTGCAGAGGGAAACGTTCATCATCTACCATAATAATGTTTCCGTCGCGATAGACTACAGGACGTTCTTTGGCGTAATAAAGAGGTACAATTTCAATCTGTTCCCTTTGTATGTATAACCAGATATCTTTTTCGGTCCAGTTTAATATAGGAAATACTCGAATACTATCTCCTTTTTTTACTCTTGCATTATACAAATCCCATAATTCTGGTCTCTGTGCTTTGGAATTCCATACATGATTCTGATTCTGAAAGGAAAAGATTCTTTCTTTGGCTCTTGATTTCTCTTCGTCCCATCTTGCTCCTTCAAACGCTGCTGTAAAGCCGTACTTATCCAAGGCCTGTTTCAATGCCTGGGTTTTCATAATATCGGTGTAAAGGGAACCATGGTCAAAAGGATTGATTCCTTGACGAATTCCATCTTCATTTTGATAGACAAGCATTTCAATTCCCAATTCTTTGGCTTTTCTATCTCGAAACTCTATCATTTCTTTAAGCTTCCATGTTGTATCAATGTGTAGAAATGGAAAGGGGGGCTTTTCCGGATAAAATGCTTTCATGGCAAGATGCATCATAACAGAACTATCTTTTCCGCTTGAATAAAGCATAACTGGCTTTTCACATTCTGCTACTACTTCTCGCATAATGAACATGGATTCTGCTTCTAATTCATCTAAATGCTGATTCATCTCTTGGGTATCATACATTTTCCTTCCCCCTATCGGCCTTCCATTCTTACTTGAGAGAACGTAAGTGCTACCTCATCGCTTTCATCCCACGTCTTACAACCAACACCAACCTCTACCACTCTTCCAATTAATGAGATATCATGAAAGTCTTCTACTTCTCCATTAGACAATACTTCTACTCTGCAACTGTTCTTTTCCAATCTGACACCAATCCATACTTCCCCTCCTGCCTTTTCATAGGTATATAAATCGGTATCAATTCCACCTAGATCAAGTCGAATTAAGTTGCCGCAATGGGTTCCCCAGAAATATACATATCCTTGGTCCGTACGCAAGAAAATTCCTCCATGAAAATTGGAACATTCTTTCATTACATTAATTTTCACTTTACAGCTTATATAAAAACTGTTTTCATAATCTGAAATTTGTTTCAATACAACCTTAGGTGAATCGTCCTTAAACCAAGATGTGTATACTTTGCCTTTTGGAAGCAAAAATGTATAGGTGTTATCTTGCCCTATTGTTATAACGTGTTCTTCATTGTTCTCAAGCTGTTTCTTCCCTTTTCTCACTGTATCTTCTGATACACTGTTCTGAACGAATCCACTCAATTCCTTAATTTGTTCATATAATGCTTCTTCCATCAGAACAGCGTTTTTACTTTCCTCTCGAACGTCTGTACATTTCCCTTTTCTTGCGTGAACATAACAGATATTCGTTAGTTTCTTCCACTCTTTCAGTACATGCTCCGCACATGTCTGAAACTCATCCAGCTTTTCTTTTGCATATTCCTTTATCTCAAGATACCGGCCTAGTTCATGCAAAAACACTTTTTTTGCTTTATTGGTACGAAGAAGTTTCTCTGAGTAATAGGTAACTTCTTCCTGAGAACCTATTGCTTGGTTCATGTGTTCCAGATAATAAATCTCACGATATGGCTGTTTTTCAATTTTGCCCTTTAAGAAATAGTGAATGCAACTGCCTACAATAGTACCAGCATCCAGCATTTGTTCCGTCTTCCCAGAATCGATGCAATATACATATTGGAAATAGTCTTTTTTATATGTAGCATGCAATCTTTCCATAATATCATATGGAATTACAAAGTCACGGTAAAGATTCATATTCTCTTTAAAGAACTGAGAAGAATCCAATGTATAATACAGCTGATTTTCTGAATCATAACTTTTGATTAGGAAAAGATGTGGCCAGTTTCTTCTTCTGTAATATTTTGAATAGAAGAGTTCTTTCAAACTTCCAGGAACCAGTACAACATTGGTTCCCGAAAGTTCCGTTTCCATAAAGTTATGAAATGATTCCGTTTCCTTCCATTCTTTGTATTGTAGTTCTACGCCAAATTCTTCTCTTAGAATCTGTTTCTTTACTTTCATTTCTGTTTCAATTGTATTTTTTGGCGTATCCACAAAAAAATGTTCCACGTTATATGCCTGCGTAAATTTTAAAAACATATAGAATAGGCCTGCATAGCCTGGACGCATCCCCTCTATTACAATTCCTATTGGTTTTTCAAAACAATCCACTTCATCAATTTCGTAGGAATCTTTGTTTCCCTCCAATTTCATATTCGCCAATTCTTGCACCCCTCTGTTTCTACTGTATCAAATCTTTTCTATGAATATCATAAAACCGAACCTGGTGATTTAACTTCTCCCATGTCTTAGAAAATAGACCCATGGTTAATTTCTGTTGTCCTATCTCCAAATGGTAAATGCATTCTTCTTTGGAGCAGTCCTTGCTCAAGCAATAAAAATCTACTGCATTTCCAGTATAAACTGCCTTAAAGAAATGATTGCTTTTACGTTCTGTCGTAGAATTATAATCAAAGTCTAATCGATTAAATAATTCAAACTCTTCTCCCATATTTGGACAGAACAATGCAACTCGCTCTCCTCGATAATTGCCAAACAGATATCTCGTTCCATCTTCCAGTTTTACCATGATTCCACTGTGAATATCGTCCCCAATATTTTGTGTTACATCCACCTTTGTTTCTATGCTCATTGGACTATTAATATCTGTTAACAAAAACTGTACAGCATAATCCTGCATAAGCCAAGTGTCATAGGTTGTGTGATTGGAATGTCTAACTACAATGTCATTTCCCTCTTGTATAATTTCTGCCTTCTTACTATTGAATACCCGAAAACCTAACAGTTCGTTTTCTTCCTTTGGCTTAATATCCTCTATGTGAGAAAGAATCTGAACGAGTTCTTTTCTTAGTTTAGCATCCTGTTCTTTCCTTACATGGATGCTTTGTCTAAGTTCAGCGGAAATTCCGTCACGCACTTTATGGTAAATAACTTGTGCCCTTATACTATCCCATTCTTTATTTACCTGCACCATCTTTTCTTTTAAAGCAAGAAGTTCCTCTTCCTTTTGATATACTCTGCTTAACAGTAAAAATAATGTTTCTACGTAAACATGTTTTAAATTTAAAGACCTGGTCAGTTCTTCCATATCCTCTTTGCAGCTATCACTTATTTCCATATCAGCCATACGTTCTTCAAAGTGTACTACTGGCAAAGAACCATTCAGACTGTCTTCTAATGCCTGTCGTAAAAAAAGTAATGTCTGATACGCATTTACTTTTTTCTTATTTTCACCATTCAGATAAAAGAGATGCTGTGCCTCACAATCCTGTAATCCATGAAAATATTCATAATAGCTTCTATTCATGTTATACATTTCATCAAAACGGCTTGTGAAATCCGTTAAAATAGTTGCACTGCCATAGTCAATATGAATGTTATCTAATATGTGAAAGATTCCTCGTTCTAAATCATATCCTTTGATAATCATGTATTTAAAACGATGCTCTTTTAAATACATTGGATTGTAACTTAATTCATATAAATCCACTGGCAGTATGACTGGACATCCCTTATCAATAGCGTTTTTAATTGCTGAAACCATATCATGCTTTGATGTATAACAAACCTTCTCCATGTTAATTCCAAAGAATTCTTGAAGCTCCGTCTGATAAAGTGCTGGAAAGTTTGGGATTTCCCTTTTTTCCTTTCTTTCCATATAGATTGAAAAGAATGTGGAAAGAAGCAGGATTCCTTCTAAATACTCTTCCCCAAATGATTTAAAAACTGTTGACCATGGTCGATACACACAATTTAAATCCTTCCACGAATAGGTATCTTCATTTGAAATAACAGTATCCACCATATTGTACTGCACTGAATTTTCTTCCATTTCCATTCTCCTATCCTATTTTTCTTTTTCACTTCTATACTTCTTGATTTTTTCCTGAATCGCTGGATCTTTAAATAAAACAAACCAATTGGCTGCTTCCTCAATTGATACAATCCCTTGGAAAATTAAATCAAAGATAACCCAGTCTGGAAAACATTTTCCGGAGCAGTTATCGTTTAGCTGGTTATATTCTGAAACCTGTTTACTTGAATTATAGTAATCTAGTTTACGGTTTATATCATACTCCTCAACTTTCTGATACAAGCGTTCCAATTCTTCATCTTTATTGATATCAAAATAGCCTAATTCATGAACGCCTCGCATCCCACAGCCAAAACTTAGGAATTTACCAGAATCAATGATATCATTTTTTCTAAAATGCATGGATAAGGACCATTCATATACACTGCATGCTACTTTTCTTTCTTTATGTACTAGAAAATATGCCAAGTTGTCATAATGTGCTTTTATATTCGATAACACCTTATACTTGTCCACATTCTCTTTGATATAGTTACCAAATTGCTCAACAACTTCTGTATCTGGTGTACCATTGTCTTTGCTGTAACTTGTTACACTATGAGTTGGCATAACAAGCATTCCTTTTTCAATAGCATCTTCGTATTTATCCGTCAGATACTTAACATATGCTGGAAATTCTCTAATATTTTCTTGGTTCAAGGTACACAAAAGCATTACTGGCACTTCTCTTTCCACTAATTTTTCAATATTAGAAAGAATCGTATCAAGAATCTTCTGGTCACCTTTTACTCTTGGTGAATTTGCAGTTATGGTATACCCATCAAGACTTACTGCGATGTACACTTTTCCATGGTCTTTTGCCATCTGTATTATTTCATCCGTAAGAAGTGTTCCGTTCGTATTGATGCGTATCCATTTATCGTGAAACACACGAAATACTTCTTTTAAAATTTCTGGATAAAGAAGTGGTTCTCCACCTGAATACTGAACCAAGGAAATATCAGGATATCTTTCGTTCATCATTTGCCCCATTTTTTCAATATGTGCTTTTGCCTTCTCAAACTGCTCTGGTGATAATGCAAAGTTACGATCCTTTTGCCAATCACAATAGCTGCAGTTTAAATTACATTGACTTGTCATCCCCAGACTTTCTAACAAAAATTTCATAATATACCTATGCCTCCATACCTTCTAATTTCTTATCTACATCTTGAAATTTAAAATACTTATTATATAGTTCCTTATAATACCCATCTTCTTTTAAAAGTTCTTCATGTTTTCCTTCTTCAATTATTTTTCCATTTGCCAAAGCAATAATCCGATCCACGTTACGAATTGTAGTCAAACGATGGGCAATCATAATGGATGTTCGCCCTTGCATAATATACTTTAGTGCTTCCTGTATATAGTGTTCTGTAATAGGGTCGATATTAGCTGTTGCTTCATCAAAAATTAAAATAGACGGTTTCTTTAA
>DBKX01000251.1:0-147 GCA_002297865.1 Lachnoclostridium sp. UBA739 | reverse complement strand
CGGTTTCTTTAATATCAGCCTTGCAATTGCCACAAGCTGTCTTTGCCCTAATGAGATTCCATTTCCACGCTCCCCAACCTGTGTCTCAATCCCATCTGGCAAATACTCTAGCCACTGCCCATTTCCAATCTTATTAGCTGCCTTGAT
>DBKX01000021.1 GCA_002297865.1 Lachnoclostridium sp. UBA739 | reverse complement strand
CTGTACCCACCATACTCTCGTTTTATCTGGAACACCATTTTCACATTCATTCCATAACGAATGTTTATGGTATGCCAGTTCATAAATGTTCCTTGTTAATGCCTTTGTAATTGGTGTCATTTTATCAATATAGGTTTGGTCTCCAATAATTTCACAGCCCCTATCAATCAGCCATGAAGTCTCTATATCATGTCCATAGGAAAGTAAGTCAATCATTGTGTTCATATTTTCATCAAAAAAAACTTCCTGCCTATGTAATTCCTTATTATACACCTTATCTGCAAACTGGTCTAATATCCAGCATAACTTTTCCTTTACATCTTGTCTTTTGGTTACACGGTAAAATTCTGTATATGCCTCAAATACATGAAGTAAGGTGTTCATTGTTTTCTTGGCCACTATGCCATTTTCCGATAGCTTTTCATTGCTTTCTGGCTTAAAGTCTTTGGTGAAAGCCTCTAAATATCCAACTTTATCTCGACACTTAGACTCAATTACCTCGTATAAACCAGTCGCTAATTTGATTGCTTCCTTATCCTTTGATGCATCGTAATAAGTAGATAATGCATAAATTGAAAAAGCAATATTATATGTATGTTTTGTACTATCCTCTACTTCGCCATCATAACGCATTGCCCAATATACGCCACCATTTTCTCTATCTATACAATAATCTTTTATAAACTGGTATGCATGCGTTGCATTTTCCAAACAAGTTTTATCACCCAAAGTTAAGTAAGCATTAGAAAAGAACCATAAAATTCTGCTATGCAAAATAACACCCTTTGTAAACCTCTTATACACTTGTAAATTGGAATCCACTAGTCCGTAGAACCCACCATTTTCTTCATCCTTTAACTTAGACCAGAACGGAATAATTACCTGTTCCAAATGTGTTTTAACTTCATCCTTAAGCAAATTACCACTCCCAATCTTATTTATCGAATTCCAATCTCCTTATCTGCTTCTGTTAGCACACTATGTTCTTTAATGTATTCAACAACATCTTCTAACTGTGTAAATGCTAATCCAACATAGCTATCTGCTGCACCATAGTAAATTGCAATTCTACCCGTATCGGCATCTTGTAATGTAGCACATGGGAAGCAAACATTTGGTACGAATCCACGTTCTTCATACCACTCCTCTGGTGTGAGCAAGAAATTTTCACAACGGTATTTTACAATTGAAGGATTATCAATATCTAATATGGCACCTCCAATGCTATATACAAGACCATTACAAGTTCCACTTACTCCGTGATAGAACATCAGCCAGCCCTCATCTGTTTCAATTGGAGCAGCTCCTCCACCAATTTTCACACACTCCCACCATTCTGAACCCTTGCTCATGACATGTCTATGTTTTCCCCAATAAGTCATATCAGGACTTTCACTTAAGAAAATATCTCCAAATGGTGTATGTCCACTATCACTAGGTCTAGAAAGCATTACGAAGTTGCCATTAATTTTTCTTGGAAATAGAACAGCATTACGGTTAAACGGTATAAATGGATTTTCTAATCTTGTAAATGTCTTAAAATCTGTTGTCTTAGCAAGCCCAATTGCTGCTCCATAAAAGTCTGTACACCACATGATATAATAAGTATCTTCCACCTTAACCAGACGAGGATCATACGCTGACTTTGGCATAAAGTCATTTCCGTTCTCATCTACAAAGTGAATTTTTTCTTTTTCAATATCCCAGTGAATTGCATCCTCACTGTATCCGAGATAAATATGTGGAATTCCATTTACCTGCTCACCACGGAATACCCCAATAAATTTTCCCTCATAAGGCATAACAGCGCTATTAAAAATACGTGCAACATTCTCAACTGGATTTCTATTAATAATTGGATTTTCATTATATCTCCATACAGGTGCATTTTTTAGTCCCTCTGGTTTCTCCTGCCATGGTATGTTTGGTAAAGCCTCTCCTATAATTCTCATAATCCCTATCTTCCTTTCTGACTTAGCCTTTTACAGATCCCTGTGTTAGCCCACTGTATATCTGTTTCTGACATAAAATAAATATAATGAGTGCTGGCAATATAGTGATTAAAACCCCGGCACATATATAATTGTACTGACTTCCCAATGGTCCAACAAATGTATAAAGAGATGTTGCAACTGTTGTCAGCCTATCTTTTGACTGCAAGTACAAACTTGCCATGTAATATTCATTGTATGTTCCTACACCTTTTAAAATCATACAAGTAATAATAGCTGGTTTTAAAAGTGGAAATAAAATTCTGAAGAATATTGTAAAGTAACCAGCACCATCCACTATCGCTGACTCATCAATTGATATTGATATATTTTCAAAGAACTGTATGAAGATATAAATTGAAATAACATCTGTTCCCATCATTAATATCATATAACCGATTAAGGTATTTACCAGATGAAGTGAATTCATAATCTGATAAACGGTTACCTGAGTCGCTACTCCTGGAATTAATGTAGCAAATAAAAATAAATTTCTGATTAACTTATTTCCTGGAAAAGTAAATCTGTTTAAAACATAAGCTATCATAGTTCCACACATAATTGAACCAATTAATACTACAACAAGTATTAGGAATGAGTTACGAAATCCCAAAAACATATTTGCCTTAGTCCAAGCAAACTTAAAGTTCTCAAAATTCGTCCAGCTCTTTGGCAGCGTCATAACGTTTGTATTCTGATACTCTGTCTTTGTCTTAAATGCTGTAATGATACAAACTGCCACTGGAACAATAGAAATAAATGCACCTAAGCAAAGAGTAAAGTACTTTAGAAATACAACAATAACTTTTTTTATTTTCATAAATAGGTTCACGTTACGCCACCTCCTTACTATACTTAGATTTTTTTAACTTTCTCTGAATCCTCTTTGAATTGTTTTCGTCCCCATCATTAAACAATGCATTCATAACAACCTTCTGAATAATGGTTGCAATAATAATAATCACTAATAAGACAATTGCCATCGCAGATGCCAAGCCCACCTTATAATTTACATGAGCAAGTTTATGCATAACAAAGAAATAAGTACCAGTTCCAAATGTTCCTTTGGTAATAACAAAACATGGTTCAAATGCACTGATAGAGCCTGTTACTGATAGAATTAAGTTAAGTACAACGATTGTCTTAATTCCTGGTAAAATAATATATTTAAATTGCATCCACTTATTAGCTCCGTCTAATTCTGCTGCTTCATAAAGTTCTTTATCTACCGACATAATAGCCCCAATAAACAGAACCATATTCTGCCCCATATAGCGCCAAACAGACGTTGCAGCTAAAGATGCATTATTTATTCTTGTATCCTTTAACCAATAAGGTAACTTATCTAAATCAAACCCCAGCCATGATAAAAGGGTATCTAGTACAAAACCTCGTGTATAAAAGAATTGAAAAATAAATCCTACCGCAATACCACATACTAAGTAAGGAAAGAACATGGCTCCTTTAAAAATTCCTCCTAATTTAACCTTAAAACTTAGTATGGTTGCAAAATATAACGCAAGCATCAACTGAATCAATGCACCCACTAAGTAATACAAACTTAATCTTAACGCACTAAAGCAGTCATCCCTCTTAAATACATCAATATAATTTTGAATTCCAACATACTGTCTTGGTCCTATATACTTCATTTTATAAAAACTAAATTGCACCATTTTTGCAAATGGTAAATATGTAAACATAAATAGCAGCATAAGCGGAATAATTGAGAATGTCACAATTACTATTGCTTTTTGCACCTTTCTTTTTCTAAGCCACTGGACAAAGTTAAACGGCTCTTTTGCTGCTACTTGTTTATTGCTGCTCTTCTCCATATTAACCTCCTATGAAATAAGCCAGGGGACAAGCCCCTGGCTTTATAATCACTACCATATGACTTTACTCAGTAATTTCAATATTATTATCTTTCTGTGCTTGTGACCACTTCTGATTCCATTCGTCCATGATCTGATTCAATGTCATATCACCTGCTAATGCATGTTCTACGATTTTACAATCTGGAATGTTATCTGTGTTTAATCCTACTTCAGAATCTGTATTAATTTTATCAAAGTAATCTTCTTCACCCTCTTTAGCTGGATTATTAATTACTAATTCTACATCACTAAAGGCTTTTAATACTTCTGGATACTTAGCTCCCTGAACAATAGGAATACCACCTTGATCAAAAGCAAAGTTAGATTTTTCTGTTAACCACTTTACATATATCATAGAAGCAATTTGGTTATCTTCAGAAGAATTTACATTGATTCCATAAGTATAATCAGGTCCCGCAGATGCATATTGTTTTCCACCAATTGTAATTGGGAAAGGCATATATCCAATATCATTAGGATTATCACCTGCCTGCTGCATCTGTGCAACAGCCCAAGAACCAAGAACCATTGTTCCAATTTTACCATTATTGATCATACTCTTACTGCCTTCCCAGTCAGTTGTTGTAGGGTCATCTTCAATTAATCCTCTTGCAACTGCTTCATATAAAACATAATAAACTGCATATGGGCCTGTCATGTCATCATTTTTACTAAATGGATTTTTTCCATGAACAAGTGTCTTAGAATTAAAATCTGGATCACCGTTAGATGAACCTCCGATATAAGCATCCCAAGCTCCCATTGTCCACTGCGCATTAAAGTTTGTATATAAAGGAATTGCATCTGTCTTATCTTTTATCTGCTGCAAAGCTGCTAAGAAATCATCTGGCGTCTTTGGAATCTCTGTAATACCTGCATCTGCAAAAACTTTTTTGTTATATACAATACCTTGTGCATTTCCTACTGAAGGAATTCCATATACCTGTTTGTCATATGTCTTATCATTTAACATTATGTAATCCTTACTTAGTGTCTCATTATCACCGAAAGAAACGAAATAATCTCCCAATTCTGACTTGCTAATGGATGTAGGTATCATACAGATGTCTCCCCAATCAGAAGATGATAATCTAGTTGTTACGTCATCTGCATAATTTGTAATTCCCTCATATTCAATAGATATATTCGGATAAAGTTTCTGGAAATCCTTAACATAATCTTTGAATACATTATCAATTAAGTCTGTTCTATGGGTCAATATCTTCAAATCTGCCTTTAAATCCTTGTAGTCTTCCCCCAACTTAATTTGATCAATTGTTGGCACCGTTTCCTGAGATGTTTCTTTACTGTTTTTGCTACCACATGCACTTAACGAAAGAGCCATCGAAAGTGCTAACATCATGCTAATTACTTTTTTACTTTTTTTCATGATATACCTCCTCATTCATATACCAAAATGTACATTAGTTAAAAATTATAGCCTTAAATAAAGTATTAACTTTACTATAATAATAACTTAATTTAACTTAAATATCATCCATTTATCTTGCTAAAAATCGTACTATCTTGTATTTATTTTGTTACATTTATTTAATTTCGCTGACAGACTCTCTAATAATTAGTTTACTTTCCACAATCCTCATTCCACAGCAATGCTTTTCTTCCTTAATTTTCTTTATAATTAAGTCTGTTGCTGATTCTGTCATTGCTTCAATATTTACATCAACTGTTGTAAGTTTAAGATCAGGTATTACGGAAAGAATGGTATTGTCGTATCCAATGACAGATATATCATGAGGTACACGATAACCTAACTGATTTAACTTCTTAATTAAAATGTAACTAATGTTATCACAATTACATATAAATGCTGTTGGCATATTATACTCCGGCAATACAAGTGGAATATACTCACCATCTTCATTTCGATCCTCTATAAGCCACTCTGGTTTTATCTCACACTTCGCTTCTAACATTGCCTTATAATATCCTAGGTATCGATCCATAATGCTATTTGTTGAGAATATACTTCCTACAAAACCTATTTCTGTGTGTCCCTTGCTAAGTAAATAGTTTGTCGCACGATAACTGCCATATACGGAATCACTTATTACAGAATCTAGATTCAACCTTTTATCATAATAATCTAAAAGAACAATAGGTACCCCACATTCTTCAATCATCCTAATATAGTCTGATTGAAATTGTCCTAATATAATTAGACCATCTACCTTTTTATCTTCTAGCAACTTTGGTAATACCATACCTCTTTCATTGTGAGAATCTATAATTTCCAATATACCATAGTAGCGAAATCTTGCTAGAGTCTGTACAAGGCCTTGATACATCTTTAGGTAGAATGCATTAGCGTCATCTCTAATAAACTTCTTTGCTACAATAACTCCGATATTACCACTCTGCCCTATTGTATTTTGCGATGAACTCACTTTATAACCTAATTCGTTAGCGACCTCTTTAATTTTTTTACGAACATCATCACTTACTCCCTCTTTATCAGTAAGTGCCTTAGAAACTGTAACTGCACTTACTCCGACCTTTTCCGCAATATCTTTTAGTGTGATACTTTTCTTCATCTCGTTCCCTCCAAATACATATTTTCTCTATAAACTCTAGTACTTACTGTATTGCTATTCCATATAAAATGACTTATAATTTTCTTACTATATTGTGACACAAGGAGTGTGAACTATGTCCCTTTTTGAACTAGTCTATCAAAATGCAACTTTGGCATCTCATAAAAATAAGGATACTTTTACTCTATGCTCAAACTACTATCCAACAATATCCTCTGATGCCAAAAACAACTTATTTTACATATTAAACTATGGATATATAGAGGCAAAGTACCCTTACTCATTATCCGCTAACTCACTCGAATCTTATCTTCTTCTATATACTACTAGTGGAGAAGGACAATTTATTTATAATAATAAAACCCACTCACTTACCAAAAAGTCTCTTGTATTTATTAATTGTCTAAAAGGGTTTCACTTGAAAGTAGCTGGTTCCAGCACATGGTCTTACCAGAGACTTTATTTGAATGGTAGCCATTTACCCTTTTTATACTCTAATTATATGAAGTCCAGTAACCCTGTTCATCAATGCATACCATCATCCAATCTTCCAGACTTCTTTATGAAGTTAACAAATTATATTAAACTGGAAGATCCAGATGAACTAGTATGCTCAGTTCTTATTGATACTTTATTAACCAACCTTGTTGTTGAAAAAAATTCATGTAGCTTGGATACCTCGATTCCAAAATACATATTACAAGTACGCGAATTATTTGATACAGAATATTTTAATAACTTTGATTTGGATGACTTATCTATTCGTTTCAATGTAAGCAAATATACTCTTTCAAGAGAATTTTCAAAGTGCTTTGGTATTTCACCTATAGAATACTTAATTAGAAACCGAATAAAAATAGCCAAAGAACTTCTCGTTGATACTAATTATACAATTAGTGAAGTTTCTTTTCGCATCGGTATTTTTAACACAACTCATTTTATTAACTTATTTAAAAAACATACAGGAATTACGCCGCTCCAGTATAGAAAACAATTAAACAAAGAACTCAATGTATTTGATTCGTTTTAACTCCTTTTTAAGTATATAAGCTTTCCCTTGAAATCCCCTGACATTGGTTCTAGTAATATCCCTGCATGCATTAGTGCGCCACCAGATAGCCCTTGGTCTTGTCCTTCTATCTTGTACATGCCTGTTTCATTAAGTCCCTTTAATCTAAGTCGTGTACTATGATAATTTGGCTTATTTAGAACCTGTATAACAAACACTACAGATTCAGACTTATCCTTTGACACGACTTGCCATGCATCAAATGTCCCCTCTTTCGTATAACTTAGTAATCTATAATAATCTCCATTTCGAATTATCTCATTATATTTATGATATAATGCCACTTGTTGTGGAATTAACTTTTTATCTTCCTCACTTATTTTTGTTACATCCAATTCATATCCAAATGTACCTGCAAGTGCTACATATCCTCTTGTCTCAAAAGGCGTTACTCTCCCTACCACATGATTT
>DBKX01000377.1 GCA_002297865.1 Lachnoclostridium sp. UBA739 | reverse complement strand
AGAAATATTTACCTTCAAATGTAGTTGATCTCAAAGCATTGAAAAAATCTAAAAGATAATGCATTCTATAATAGTTATAGCAAAATTTAGATACATATCGACCAACAACACATGTCATAAGCTGTTCATTAACCAACATGTAGCTTTTTCGAAAACTAGTAGGAAAAGCTTGTCTCAAACTTGTCGATATGGTTTCTGCCACAATATTAAAAATTCTACTAGATTTTCGGTCTCCGATATTTTTTGCAGCGAGTATAATACCAAGCACATACACAATATCTTCTACATGAATCGAACAAATCAACAAAATGGTATTTTTATCTAATACATAAACATTTCTAAAAATATTATCTCTAATAATGTTCCCTTGAACTTTTTTGAAACCATTTAATGGCTCAAAATTTATATCAACCTCAGCCGAGAAAAAATCAGAAAGAGTATTAATAAGAACCTTATGTGCTCCCTGTATAAAATTTCTATACACCTTTACCTTTGTAAAATTTTCTATTTTCAAGTTTCCCATAGCTCAAAACATTTATTAATACATAAAGTTTTCAATAAAGAGAATTGTATTCATCTTCATTTTGCATCTTTTCAACCAAGAAATCTACCCATGCTTTCTTGTAAAGGTAGCAATCATTAGCGTGGTCATAAACACAATAATCTGCATTAACTTTTTCTGGAGAACGCTTTTTCTGCGTTCCATCTGGTCTAACTTTATATTTTTTCCAACATCTTGTATGAGTGTCAGAATTAAACTTATCTACTTGCTTGTCTCCACGCATTACTTTAGGATTACCTAACCTTTCCTGAACTTTAGAAACTACATCTTTTGGCTTCAGCAAGTCTTTAGTAGAAAAGACCTTTACCTCTTTCAATTTTATCAAAGCTGCTACTTTTTTCTGCTTTTCTTTTTCTTCTGGAGTTAGTTTATCATAAGCATAAAACTGTATTGGAACAGCTTCATTACTGTCATGATTAGCCACTTGTACCAAGAATGCTTTAAAAGAATATGCACCACTTTCCAAGATATCTGTTGAGATGGTATCACGATAGCTATTAATATATTTCATAACTGCCTCTGAATCTTTAGAAATCTCAACAGATTTAGAGATCGCCTTAGATGTAGGAAATAATTGTAAAGCAAAACTCAAAGTTTCTCTCAATCGATACTTTTCTCCAAATTCCTTTTCCAAGATCTTGTCGAAGTTCAGAAGTAAAGACTCGCACTCACCAAAGATATTAACATCAAGTTCTGGCATAAACTTATGCTCTATTTTATTTCTTAAAGGAATAAAAAATTCAATATTTTTGCGAATTGGATTATTTGTATCAGTAAAATATTTCTTTACACAAGTTTGAAGTTCCCAGTAAGAAAGTTCTCCATTTACACGTTTATAACGCCGCCCATTTTTCTCCTTATAGATAGGCTTTATCTTTTTGCGAATAAAAATTGCATGAAATAACGAAGTCCAAGCAATTGTCATCAAGACAACATATCCGCCTGATTTGAATTTTGTAGCTGGCTTGTTATATACTTCCACAGCCAACAATGCAGACTCCCTTGCTTTACTAAGCATCTGTTTAACCTCAAATGGTAATCTCTTGCTCATTTTCAGAAATAAATATTTCGATTTTTACATATCATAACCAATTCACACTCTCACCCACTCTTCTTTCTCAAAATCATACTTTTTGATAACTTTTGCAGGAATACCAGCAGCAACAGAGTAATCTGGAATATCCTTGGTGACAACAGAGTTGGCACCAATCACACAATGCTTTCCTACATGAACATTGCCGACAATAACTACATTAGTACCAATCCAAGTGCCATCATCTATTAATAGGTTTGCTTCATCATCATTTTTAGGAATGAACCGATTTCCTTGACACATAACAGGTTTTAGCGGATTTTGATATTCATGATTATAGTCAGCAATAAAAACATGAGGACCTGTAAGTACATTATTCCCAATTCTTACAATCCCCATACTTGCCACTCTGGAATACATACTTATCTCCGAATTTTCACCTATTTCGATGATTCCTTTTCCAATGGACACTAACATAGCTTGGGGCATAATCTTAACATTTCTACTCAATTTTATACTTGCCCCCCCAGATAACTTTGCTCCCAAACCAATATACAAACCAGAACAATAGTTAACCCGATACAAAAAACAATAGAAATATCCCAATAAATGTTTTACAAGTTCTTTCATCTTAAGAATATATGACATTGGTTATTCTTTCAAACATAGCTTCTTCAGTAAAGTTCTCACAATATGACTGATATGATTTTTTAGACATAAACTTATAAGCTTCGTTATTTGTATACAAATAATTCAATGCGGAAAGTAATAGTTCCTTTTTATTTTCTATTAACAAGCCTGTGACATTATCTTCAATATAATCTTTTATGCCATCAGATTTTGTGCATATTACAGGTTTTCCTAATGACATTGCCTGTAAAACGACTAACTGCCCAGATGACATTGTTAAATCTTTCAACGGAATAACAACGCAATGGCATCTTGCCATCAATTTCAACATATGTTTGCCATAACAATTATTTTGCACAACTATGTTACCATTGTTGTTATAATGAAAAGTATCACATGCTATTGTTAGCTTGTAATCAGTTCCTTCAAGGACATCAATAAGAAAATGATAATCACGATTACTTCTACCTGTTGCAAATATATAGCCTTCATCCGACAAAGGTACATCTGTAACCTTAGATTCGCCTAATGGAACAAAAATGAATTTATTCTTATTCATACTAAATAGTTTAGAGTAGTAATCACATTCCTCTTTTGCAAAACAAATGAATTTATCTATATATTTACTCGTTACGATATATGATATGTATTTATGGTATAACATTCCTGCAAAACCATTTTTTTTCTTATATATAAAAGTCATGACTATCAGTTCATTGTTTTTTTTCAGTTTAAACAAACGACTCCAAAAAGCGAAATTCAGCCCATAGAACTGTTGCCATCCAATTATTTTATTATATTTTTTTCTTTGCAAGACAATACTTAAAGGAAATATGAAATACCAAGCAAATCGCAAGATGTTTTTTATTATTCCACCATGTAAATGATTTGTTCTTTTACTCTTGGCTATCCAACTTCCATGTTCATTCAATTTTTTTAGAAAAAGATTATTGGAATCAATTTTCTTATCGAATAACACAACATTTCTTCTCATCTCTGCTCTTATTTAAAATACAGTTAAAACCTATCTGTTAATACAATATATTTCTATACATTTTGCTTTTTAAATAGATTTATCATCAATTTTGCCTGATGAGTATTAGATAATCTTTCTCTCATCTTTATGCAATTGCCGACATATTCCGAATGAGTTGCAACTGTGTTCATATCATCCTCGTTCCAATCTTTCACTATTCCGACATGATTCAATTCTATCAAATAAGAATTAGTTGGAACAGAATTGGTTATCACAGGCGTACCACTAACTATTGATTCTGGAATAGAAACCATATTGTTGTCTTGCTTGGTATCTATTAACATTGCCTTGGAATAAGGAAGTATATTGTTCATTTCTTCATGGTTCATAAACCCAAGCAAAGACACATTGCTTGAAAGATTCTTAGAAACAATCAACGAATTTAGTTCATTTTCCAATTCTCCGCGTCCGGCAATCAACAATTTACTTGTTTTGTCATACTTAGCTAAATACTTCTGAAACTTTTCTATAATCGAAGGAATGTTCTTGCGTTTTACCAATTGAGCAATCACTATGAATTGGTTTTTCTTTTCCTCAGAACACTTGAACTTTTCAATATCCATTCCATGCTCTACAGGTACGTCAGACACTCTCTTTAGATAATGACGAATGAATTTCATCGAGGCTTCCGAACGAGGAATAACAAAAACATTCTTCATCAGGAGTCTTGCTATTACATTATACCATAATTTAGAAGGTATCTTGAAAAACTTTCTTTGATGTAAAGCTAACTCATGCCAAATAACTGTCTTAGCAGGAGCGGCTAACGCTGCACACAAAGAATGAAAAGCAAAGACTTCACTCGAAATAATCAAGTCAAATTTCTTGGCATTCTCCTTTATATATCGATTTAGAGAGAAGGACAAAGGAAGGGCCGCATTCAAGATTCGGTCAAAATTCGTTTTAAAGAACAAAATTTCAAAATCATACACCTCGTCTTTTACAGGTTTATAACATTCCATTGCCACCAATGTTACCTGATGTCCTAAAGACTTGAATCCAAGGCACATTGAATAAATCATTGTATCCTTTATTGTATCTACCTTTGGAATTTCATTGTTGCTTCCAGAATATAGCAACGGATTAAGTATCAATATTTTCATTGTCTATAATATTTTAA
>DBKX01000390.1:4777-11145 GCA_002297865.1 Lachnoclostridium sp. UBA739 | reverse complement strand
AATGCAGCGCTCGTTATGGGCGGATTGGGAATTCAAGAGTTTCTTGTACCTTTATTTCAGGCTTACGAAAGAGAAGACAAGCTGTTTGTGAAAAGTTCATATCTTGTTGCAATTGGGGAATTGGACTATAGAAGTCTGATGCCTCAGATAAAGCAGCGCTTAGAGATGCTGTCCAATGAGAAAATGACAGAAGAAAGTAAGAAACACATTCAGGAAGAAATGCGTGCTCTGTCTAGTCTTGTGGTTACGATGGAAGGCGTTAAGACACATGAATTTACAGGGCAGGAGATGCCAGCGGACATTATTCTGCTGACGAATCGTGACCATATCGCTACAACCATGGAACAGCTTCCAGAAGGAACACGTGCAAGAGCATTTAACGCAGGCATCCAGGCAAAAGTGAGTTCACTTGTAGAAGTTTTACCAATTCGAACCTATCAAGAATTGCTTTTTTTAGTACAAGGTGTTCAAACATGTCCTATGGATATTGAGGCAGCAGCTAAGAAAGTGGCTTCATCCAAGCTATTATCTTTTTTAGAGGAACGCCATGATGGCAAGGCACCATTTTATTTTAGAGTGGAATTGAAAACGAAGATGGAAGTGGCTAAGAAGGCTGCATTTGCAAAAAAAATAGCATTAGCCATTGAACAGCATTCCAGCAGAAAGTTAATTAATACCACGTCTAATTATGAAATCGAACTTCGTTTTGTGGAGAATAAAGAGGGTAATTTCAATATTTTAGTTAAATTGTATACAATAAAGGATGAGCGTTTTTCATATCGTAAGGAGTCTGTAGCTTCCAGTATTCGTCCAGTAAATGCAGCGTTAACAGTTGCACTTGCAAAAGATTATTTGAAAGAAAATGCTCAAGTTCTTGATCCGTTTTGTGGCGTTGGAACAATGCTGATTGAACGTCATAAAATGACGAAAGCCAATACAATGTACGGAATCGACACATTTGGTGAGGCCATTAAAAAGGCTAGGAACAATGCAGAAGAAGCGCGTCAGATTATTCATTTTATTAATCGGGATTTTTTTGATTTTACCCATGAATATTTGTTTGATGAAGTAATAACAGATATGCCATTTGCAATGGGACATGTTCGGGAGGAAGAAATAAAACAGATATATATTCAGTTTTTCAGAAAAATTAAGGAACACCTCGCAGATGATGGAGTACTAATCTTGTATTCACATGATAAAGGTCTGGTAAGAAAGTATGCACCAGCCAATGGTTTTAAAGTCTTAGAAGAATCTTTAGTATCCTTAAAAGAAGGGACATATGTATTTGTAATAAAATAATACGAGAAGCAAGTAGACGAATAGAGGATTTATTATGGCAAAGTTATATTTTTATTATGGTGCAATGGGAAGTTCAAAATCAGCCAATGCGATGATGGTACGTTATAACTATTGGGAACGTGGACAGAATGCGTTATTGGTAAAGTCTGAGGTGGATACTCGTGATGGTATAAATAAAATTCGTTCTAGAATGGGTTTGGAAGAAGAATGTATTACATTAAGTGATTTAATTGATAACTTTACAGAAGAAAAACTTATGAAGTACGAATGTATTATCGTTGATGAGGCACAGTTTGCTACAGCAGAACAGATCGATTATTTATCAGATTTGGTGGATAACTTGAATATCCCTGTTATGTGTTATGGCTTAAGATGTGATTTCAAGAATCAGTTTTTTGAAGGGAGCCGCAGGTTAATGGAATTAGCAGATACAATTCAAGAAATTAAAACGGTTTGCTGGTGTGGGAAAAAGGCAATTTGCAATATGCGCTACAACGAAGATGGTGTAGCAGTAAAAGAGGGCGAACAAATTGTACTTGGTGCTAATGATAAATATGTATCAGTGTGTAGAAAACATTTTAAAGAAGGAAATTTAGGTCCAATACGTAATTTGCATAGGCAGTGAACCGAACAGGTAAGGAATTTAGTTGCTAAAATAACAGCGATACCTGTTCGGCGTGACAAAGTGTGGGTTTCTTGTAGTTGATTTAGACAGCGAGGATGTGCGAAACTCACACTTTGTTTTAATATGCAAATTTCATTACAGGTTGAATCAATTTCATAAAAAACATAAAAAAGTATAACACATATACTAACTAAATTAAGGAGCGACATGTAGTGAGGTAGACAATGCATATAATATAATGTAAGCTATGTATAGTACAATTAGACAAGAAATGACAAAGTGGAGGTGGATCTGTGAAAGCGCAAGGCAACTTGATGGTAAAAGAAGAGATGAGTCTCGCTAATTCAAAGGATACGTTTTCGGAGAGTGTAGAGGGCTACATGTTCTATTTAGACTTTTATCATGGTTATTATTGTATTTCTGAATCTGCAATATATAAATTTGAATTGCCTGAAACGAATTATCCTTCGGCGGATAATCTTTTTAAGGAGTTGGTTCATGAAGAGGATTTACCTTATGTACTTCAATGTGTTATGCAGGTTAGAAAGGGCTGTATTAGCAAGAAGTTTAGATGTCGCTGCTATGGAAAAGGAAAAGAAATCCTTTGGGTAAATTGTCATTTGGAACTAATCAAAAATGATCTGAAAGGATTAGGAACTGTTGTTGGATATATTCGTGAAATAAAGCAAGAAAATTCCAAGAGTATTGATTCTTTGCAGTCTGATATAAAGTTTATATCAGATTATTGTTCTGCTACAGATTCCTCATTGCATACAGGTGGATATGTTATGAAATTGGGAATCGACAACATTAAGGAAATCAACGAAAAGTACGGCTTACATATGGCAGATACTATTATGCAAACTACACTAGATTGTATTACACACTTTATAGACAGTGAAGTAAAGCTGTACAAAACAGGATCTGACAAATTTATCATATTTGATGCAACAGGCGGCAGTGTTAAGAAGGCCGAGAATCTTTACCGCAACATAAAAGAAGAAGTTAATAAGTATAATGAACATATGAAATTACCTGTCTATTATACTGTGTCGGCAGGTGTTGCAGCCTTTGATTCTTATACAGATGATTACATCGAAGAATGCAAAAAAGTTGATTTTGCTTTTAATACTGCTACGAGACGAGGAAAGAATGGAATATTTCTTTTCGAAAAGGAAGAGTATGAAAAATACATAATGAAGCTAGATATCGAAGAAAAACTAAGACATTCCGTAAAAAATGACTTCGAAGGTTTTGAAGTGTATTATCAGCCAATTGTAAGTGTAAAAACAGGAAGAATCACAGGGGCTGAAGCACTTTTAAGGTGGAGCTGTGAGAAGTACGGAAGTCTATCGCCAGCAGTATTTGTTCCAATGCTGGAGGAAAGTGGACTGATTGTTCCTGTTGGAAGATGGGTCATGAAGACGGCAGTAAAACAGTTCAAGGAATGGCAGAAGAAGATACCAGGTTTTCGAATGAATATTAATGTATCCTACATACAGTTAAAAAAGAGTGATGTTGCATTTGATGTAGTAAATGAATTGAGAGAGTATGAACTAGATTCAAAATTTGTATTGTTTGAATTAACAGAAAGCGGATTTGTAGAAACAGACTCAACGATACGCCATATTATTAAGACGTTTCAGAAACAGAAGATAAAATTAGGGTTAGATGATTTTGGAACAGGATATTCTAATCTTTGTTACTTAAATGATTTGAAAGTTTATATTATTAAAATTGACCGAACTTTTGTAATGAAAGCAATGAAAAGTAATTATCATTTGAAATTGTTAAGACATATAATTGATATGGCGCACAGTATTCATTTGAAAGTATGTATCGAAGGTGTTGAAGAAGAACATGAGCTACAGATTGTGACAGAATTAAATCCAGATTACATACAAGGGTATTACTTTGGAAAACCAGTCGATAAAGAAGAATTTTACATACAGAATATGTGTTAAAATGAAAAAAAGCATCGATACGCTTCTTGAGCCTACCGGTGCTTTTATTGGTTTGTTAGAAGAAACAATACTACAAACCTGATGTGCTAAAGTCCATATCGCTTTCGTCCAGACCAATCGAATGAGCGTAGTTTAATACTTCGGTCCAGGTATCATGGTTTAAATAATCAAACTCAAACTGGTTATCGTGAAACAGAACTGTAATCATATTATCTTTCCAAAAATAAAGGTACCAGTCTTCATTAATGTGCTGAGCAAGAGAGTTAAGCTGCTCTTTTGATATACTGACTTGATAGAGATGTCTACGATCTTGCTGTTTTTTGTGTCCAGTAATGTGCACCTTTTCAATTTTTAGCGTATTAATCAGACGATTATCATTTAATGCTTCTTCAATTATAACACCGTGATATTCGTACTTCATATATACCAACCCCTTAAATTTTTCATTTGTTTAAAACATGATTGCTAAACAAAAACATTTTTTACATTATATGTTTCTACGTGATAAAGTTGAAATTTGTAAAAGTTTTAATTAGGTTAAAACTAGATTTAGTAAGCCAAGAATGAGTCCGATTAAAGCACCAAGGTTTACTATGGCATTTAATTCTTTTTTCATCACCGAAAGAATGAGTTTTTCTAATTCTGATACATCCATTTGATTAATCTGCTCTTCTGCAATTTGTGATACGTCGATAAGAGAAAGTATCTTATCTATATTGTTTCCTATGGTGTACTCGTAAACATGAATAAGAATATCTTCTAGCGCTATTTCGTTTTTTTCTGTAAAATCTTTTACTTCATGTAGCGTGAGTTCTGTAATTTTATCATACTCTTTTTCTACATAAGGTTTTATGATGTTTTCACCGTTATTCTCAAGAAAGTTTCGAATGCCCTTTCCGATTTGGGTACCGATGGAATTTAAAATGGAGTCATTTAACATCATGGCAAGTAAGCCGCCTTGGAAATATTCTTTAATTGATTTCACAATTTCTCCAGCTAATAATTCGTCAATATTTGCGTCCATCAAAGAGTGTGTAATGTGAGTCGTTATCTCACCTGTTACATTTTCCTTTAAGCTGTCCGTTTTTTCTTCAGACAGGTTAGCAATCATAAACTGATAAAGCGTAGTGTTATTATTATTCAATGCTTCTGAAATTCTTGATTTTATAGTATTTTTTACTTCCTCAGATAAAAGCATTGCTTCGATTCCGTCTTTTGTAACAAGACGTTGCCCTATAACTTCTCCAATCGCATGAGCAAGTCTAGGTTTTTCTTTTGGAATGATACCTGGTGTGAATGGAAGTTTAAAGTTCCCTATTCTGATAGGTCTCAAAGGGCGAAATAACATTTTCACTGCAATATAATTGGTAACATAGCCAATTCCAGCACCAATAAGCGGAGTAATTAAATTTGCATAATTCATTGTTACACCATTCTTTCTCTAAAATAATACAATTTCATGTGTGATTCGTATTGAATCAAAGTGTATAATAAACAATTCTATCATACTATCAATAGGACAATAATTCAAGAATATAAACAAGCAGAACAACGACTGCGAAAGAATGGAGCAACATTATGTATAAAAAATAGACTAAATATAAAGATAGTGCAAAAAAAAGTATTACAGTGGGTAGAAAAACTTGACATAAAACGTAGGAATTTCTATAATATAGTTCTATAGGGAATTTAATTGACACATGTTACAATAGAATTTGTAGAAAATACTGAATAGGAGTTCTATTATTGTTTCTAATTCTGCGTTATGTTATAATATCTTAGTATTTTAGCATGATTAATACATAATTTATCAAAAAATAGTACGGGATTACAAACGATAAAGTGAGGCTCGTATATAGTTATCAAACTCAAACAATTATTTGAGTAGATTCTATGCTTTATATGTTAATAGGTGGGAAAATCAAAACAAGATGAATCATGTAATTTAGTAAAATCAAAAAAATATATAGTTTACTGAATAATTCTAAACATCATATATTGACATTTAAAAAAAAAGTTTGTATCATAATTCTAATTTCATTTATAAGATAGAATTTTGTCTATTTATAAAAGTTATGGTTATCGACAAGCATATGGAATTTGCTTTATACAACTTTTTGTTACATAACCAAATTGAAAGTAGCTAAGTTATTGAGTTCATTTACACATTAAACACATCAGGCAACGAGTTAGAAAGGAAAGGTATTCATGAATTTTTACGATTTTACAGCGAAGGGAATAAATGGACAAGAGGTTAAAATGGAGGAATATAAGGGGAATGTTGTTGTTGTTGTGAATACAGCCAGTGACTGTGATTTCGCATCTCAATTAACAGAATTAGAACAGGTATACGAAGAGTGCAAAGATAGAGGACTTGTAATTCTTGGGTTCCCATGCAATCAGTTTGGCAAAAAAGAAAACAGAAGCAATGAGGAGATAAAAGAAGTATACAACAGTCTAGGAATAACATTTCCAAT
>DBKX01000390.1:3034-4755 GCA_002297865.1 Lachnoclostridium sp. UBA739 | reverse complement strand
GAGGCGGTAGACGTAAATGGGAAGACGGCTCACCCGCTATTTAAATATTTAAAGAGTCAGGATCCAGAATATTTTGCGGGAGAAATTAAGTGGAACTTTACGAAATACTTCTTAGACAGAGATGGAAAAGTGATTAAGAAGTTTGCTCCAACAGTTTCACCTAAAAAGATGAAATCTGAAATAGAAAAATACTTATAATGAATAACTAGCGAAAAAGATAATATCTATAATATAAATAGAAAGATGTTACGTGATATGGAGTGCCAAATTTGAGAGGGTATTTGGCACTTTCATATTCGTAAAGTTTATCTATTTTACTTTTTCTATTAATCTATACACAATTCGAGAAAATTCTTTTTACACAATTTTTACAGAAAAATAACTTATATTAATAACTCGGAAGTATTATTTACAAAATTACACATTGTATGGTATTATGTTATTATACAAAGGAAAAATGCAAAAATTAAGGGGAGGAAAAAGTATGGATGGGTCAAAAAATAGCATTGGAAAGAAGATTTCGCTTTTTAATGCGATTCGTTTCCGATTTCTTGTTTTAGTAATGGGCTGTATTTTTATTTCGGCCAGCGTCTGTTACATAGTCACAGTTCCAAAATTTAGCAATCAAATTATTGATTCGGTGAAGTATAGTATGGAGGATTTGGCAAAATCATATTCTGCCTTAGTGGACCAGAAGATTGGTGGCATGGGTACTATGGTTGAAACATCAGTATACGAGTCAATACTTAAGGATGTGCAAGTCGATGGAATTGAAGGAAGTTATGCTTATCTTGTGAGTGGTAATGGTGTTATGCTGTATCATCCTACAAGTGAAAAAATTGGTGAACCAGTTGAGAATGAGGTTATTAAGAAGGTTGCACAGAATATTCAGCAGGGGAAAAAAATAGAGTGTGATGTTGCTTCCTATAACTTTAAAGGTGAGATAAAGTATGCAGGATATTATGTCAGCCCTCGAACTAACAATATTTTAGTTGTTTCTGTTGACCAGAATAAAATTCTTAAGTCAATTAGATATTTAAAAGTGTCAGCAGTAAGAAGTGAGATTATTGTTTGTCTGATTTTGCTCTTTGTTGCATATATATTTGCTGGAAATATTATTACTGGAATTAAAAGACTGGCTAAAGTGTTTGATAAAGCCGCAGAGTTGGATTTGCAGGAGAATGATGATTTGACGAAACTCTGTAAGCGAAAAGATGAGATTGGAATTATTGCTGTTAAGTATAGTGTGATGCAGGATAACTTGAAAAATATTGTGAAAAAGATTAATGAAACATCGGAACAGCTTGTTGAGAGTTCCGAAGAACTGATTCACAATATTACATCTGTGAATGAGCATTCCCAAGAAAATTCATCGACATCTCAGGAGATGGCAGCAGGAATGCAGGAAACCACAGCTAATATAGATATGATTAACGGAAATGTAGTAGATATAGAAGAAAACACCAACCGAATCAAAGAAAAGACTAGTATGGGAGCGGAGCTTGCAAGTACGATAAAGGAAAGAGCGGTAGAACTTGAAGAGGATACGTTGAAAGCTTCTCAAAAGGCTAATGATATGTATGAAGAAGTAAGGGCAAAATCCGAGGAAGCTATCGAAAAGTCAAAGGCAGTAGAAAAAATCGAAATTTTAAGCAGTACCATTATGGATATTGCGGACCAGACTTCGTTACTTGCATTAAATGCTTCAATTGAGGCAGCAA
>DBKX01000390.1:0-3007 GCA_002297865.1 Lachnoclostridium sp. UBA739 | reverse complement strand
GTTGCCAATGAAATCAGTGCATTGGCGAATCAGTCAGCAAGTACCGTAAGTAACATATCAGCTATAGTAGCAGATGTTACAGATGCGGTTACTAATATATCAGAATGTTTAGAGACAACATTGCATTTCTTTGAGAAAAATGTCAATCGAGATTATGCTAATTTTAGAGAGACCAGTATTCAGTATAGTGAGGATGCGAAACAGATTCAAACAAGTATGGATAATATTAATGTAGATATATATCAGCTAAGTAGTGTTACCAAGCAAATTGCTTCTGCAGTATCTGAAATTGCAGGTACTATGAATGAAGCGGCTGGTGGAGTTACCCATATCGCAGAAAAAACGTCAGATGTAGTTGGTTTAGTATCTGATACGAGTGAAAAGGTGGGAGAGAATGAGCGGTATGCACAGGATTTAAAGCAAATCGTCGGAAAGTTTAGAATTTAAGAAAAAAGCGGAATAATAAAAGGGTAAAACCTTGCGTTATTCCGTCTTTTTCAACCTTAAGTAATGTTCTCTGTGAATAATACGAAAAACAGATATTCATTTTAAAAAGAATTGAGTCTCTGTTAAATTATGCATAGAATTATTAGATAAGAATAGGATAACCTTGACATAAAAGTTGCTTTTAGTATAGAATGTTCTGAGATTATATAAAAAAATATCCTATTTATTATAATGTAAGAAATTTTTGCGATAGATTTAAGGAGGTTATCCCTGTGTCGGACATAACAAATGAAATAAAGAAAAGAAGAACGTTTGCCATCATATCTCACCCGGATGCTGGTAAAACAACATTAACTGAGAAATTTTTGCTTTATGGTGGTGCAATTAATCTTGCAGGTACTGTGAAAGGACGTAAAAACTCCAAACATGCGGTTTCAGACTGGATGGAGATTGAAAAGGAAAGAGGTATTTCAGTTACATCCTCTGTACTTCAGTTTAATTATGACGGATACTGCATTAACATATTAGATACACCAGGACATCAGGATTTCTCCGAAGATACTTACCGAACACTAATGGCAGCGGATTCTGCGGTCATGGTAATTGACGGTTCTAAGGGTGTCGAGGCACAGACTATTAAATTGTTTAAAGTCTGCGTTATGCGTGGCATCCCTATTTTTACATTTATTAACAAGATGGACCGTGAAGCACATGATCCATTTGAGCTAATTGATGAAATTGAGACTGTTCTTGGAATCCGTACTTGTCCGATTAACTGGCCAATTGGTTCTGGTAAGAACTTCAAGGGTGTATATGACAGACAGAAAGAGACAATTACCCGTTTTTATGCAGCTCACAATGGACAAAAAGAAGTTGATTCTGTTGAAGTAAATCTTGGAGATTCAAACTTAGACGAGATTATTGGCTCCGAAAATCATCAAATATTAATGGATGAAATTGAATTGTTAGATGGTGCAAGTGACGAGTTTGACTTAGAAAGAGTTCAGGCAGGTAAACTTTCACCAGTGTTCTTTGGTTCTGCTTTAACAAACTTTGGTGTGGAAACCTTCTTACGTCATTTCCTAGATATGACAACAACTCCTCTTCCACGTCAATCAGATATAGGAGAAATTTCACCATTTAGCGATGATTTTTCTGCATTTGTATTTAAAATTCAAGCGAATATGAACAAAGCACATCGTGATAGAATTGCATTTATGCGTATCTGCTCTGGTAAGTTTGAGGCTGGTATGGAAGTGTACCACGTACAAGGTAAGAAGAAAATCCGTTTAAGCCAGCCACAACAGATGATGGCTCAGGAAAGGCATCATGTTACAGAGGCATATGCAGGAGATATTATTGGTGTATTCGATCCAGGTATTTTCTCCATTGGTGATACTTTATGTACTTCCAGTAAACCATTCCAGTACGCAGGTATTCCTACGTTTGCACCTGAGCATTTTGCTAAGGTTCGTCAGGTGGATACCATGAAGAGAAAACAGTTTATCAAAGGAATCGAACAGATTGCACAAGAAGGTGCAATTCAGATCTTCCAGGAGTATAATACAGGTATGGAAGAAATTATCGTTGGTGTAGTTGGTGTTCTTCAGTTTGATGTACTAAAATACCGTTTGGAATCGGAGTATCGAGTTGATATTCGTTTAGAGCCAATGCCACATGAGCATATTCGCTGGATAGAAAATGAAGAAATTGATGTATCAGCGTTAAGTGTTACTTCTGATACGAAGAAGATTAAAGACTTAAAGGGCAATCCATTATTAATCTTTACACATCCATGGAGTATCCGTACTGTGGAAGAAAGAAATGAAGGACTGATTTTAAGCGAGTTCGGTAAAAATTAGCAAGATATATTCTGCCTCTCTTTAAGGAAAACATTGAGGGGGGCAGTTTATATAAAAATGTACCTGTTACATATGGGAAAAGGAGGTATTTTTATGAATAAGGTTATTACAATTAGTAGACAGTATGGTAGTGGTGGTCGTTTTGTAGGCCAGAAGTTAGCCGAAGCATTTGATATTCCTTTTTACGATAATGAAATTATTAATTTAGCTGCCAAGGAAAGCGGATTTGCAGTCAAAGCGTTTGAGAGGGCAGAAGAGAAAGCAACCAACAGTTTCCTGTATTCCATTGCAATGGGAATGGGGGCATACAGCAATCAGGATTTTGGGTACGCAAGTTTATCCATTGATGATCGTGTTTTCCTGGCACAGTCTAGTGTAATCCGCAAGGTAGCAGAAGAAGGACCGTGTGTAATTGTTGGACGTTGTGCAGATTATGTATTGAAGGAACGAGACGACGTAGTTAATATTTTTATCTGTGCAAATATTGATGACAGAATCAGGCGGGCCGTTGAGGAGTATCATATTCCGAGAGAGAAAGCAGCAGAAACTATTTTACGTCAGGATAAGAGACGTGCCAATTATTATAATTTCCATGCAAATGAAAAATGGGGCAATGTAAATAATTATGATTTGTCCATTCGTACAGATTTTGGTGGCATTGACCATGCTGTTAAATGTATCAAGGCGTTTTTAGAAGT
>DBKX01000410.1:20395-27136 GCA_002297865.1 Lachnoclostridium sp. UBA739 | reverse complement strand
TCAATGAGAGCATTAAGGAAGGTATACTGGCCGACTTTTTATTAAAGAATAAAGCGGAGGCGATTCAGATGAGTATCTTTGAATATGACGAGGAAAAAGAGATGAAGATAATTCGAGAGTGTCCCTTTCGCCTGCACCATTCTAATAATATACGTGCATTTTTTTACTCAATAGGTTATAATTAGAATAAGACGGTTAATTAATAGGTTAATAGAATTAAAGTAGAAAGGGACATCATTCGGCAGAAAGATGTGAAAAGTGGTGAGATAGTTATGGGTAATAACATTTTAGTCATTATGGCAGCTGGCATGGGAAGTCGTTTTGGTGGTATCAAACAACTTGAACCAGTAGGACCAAGCGGAGAAATTATTATGGATTATTCCATATTCGATGCTATAAAAGCGGGATACAAAAAAGTAGTATTTATTATTCGTAAGGATTTAGAAAAAGACTTTAAAGAAGTAATAGGCAATCGCTTGGCAAAACATATTGAAGTAGAATATGTGTTTCAGGAGTTAGATAATCTTCCGGAGGGATTTACACTACCAGAGGGAAGAACAAAGCCATGGGGAACAGGTCAAGCAATCATGAGCTGTATTGGAAAAATAGATGCACCATTTACAGTAATTAATGCAGACGATTATTATGGGAAAGAAGGTTTCCGTATTATCAATGAATTCTTGAGTAACCCAAGTGAATCTGATAAGAAATATCACTTCTGTATGGCAGGATTTTTACTAGGTAATACTTTAAGTGAAAATGGAACTGTAACAAGAGGTGTATGTTCAGTTAATAAAGGCGGTGTATTAGAGACTGTTACAGAAACACATGAGATACGCCCAGCAGGAGATAAGGCAATCGCAACAGAAGACGGAAAAGATTTTGAACTGTCATTAGATTGCCCTGTATCTATGAATATGTGGGGATTCACACCAGATTTTCTAGATGAATTGAAGAGTCGTTTTGTAAGCTTTCTTGAAAATGTGAAGGAAGGTGATTTGAAAGCAGAATACCTTTTACCACAAATTGTTGACGATTTGATTAAAGAGGGAAAAGCAGAAGTTACTGTATTAAATACAAACGATAAATGGTTTGGTGTAACTTATAAAGAGGATAAACAAACAGTTGTTGACTCATTCCGTAAATTAGTTGACGAAGGTGAATATCCAGAGCGTCTTTTTGATTAGGAAGTGAACAGGATACGAATTGGCATGAAGTAATGTTGGACTTAGTATTTCCTAGAAGATGCGCTATCTGTGGTAATATCTGTATACCAAAGGAACATATGGTGTGTAGAGAGTGTCAATCAAAACCGTTAATAATTCGTGAGCCTAGATGTAAGAAGTGTAGTAAACCTATAGCAAGCGGAGAATTGGAATACTGTTATGATTGTGACAGCAAGGAGTTTCACTATAATAGGGGAATCTCCTTGTGGTTATATGATGAAGTGATGAAACAGTCAATCATTCGTTTTAAATATAAAGGATGTAAGGAATATGTCAATTTTTATGTAGATGAAATTGTGAAACATTTAGGTGATGAAATTAGAATGATTACACCAGATGTACTCTTGCCTGTTCCAGTACATAAAACTAGACAAAGACAAAGGGGATATAATCAAGCAGAATTACTTGCGGAAGAATTGGGGCGTCAGTTGAATATAAAGGTAAAGACCGATGTATTAATTCGAACTGTCAAAACGCAGCCACAGAAAGAACTGAGCAATGTGGAAAGAATGAAAAACTTAGAGAAAGCATTTGCGGTTTCGGAGAAATATGGAAGTACTATGAGTAAGTTTCATAAACTTATGTTAATTGACGATATATATACCACAGGAAGTACTATTGAGGCTTGTGCAAAGGTTTTACAGAGAGCAGGAGTTAAGGAAATTTATTTTCTTACACTTTGCATTGGTGAAGGATTTTAGGAGGTGTTTTAATGGAAGTAAGGAATTGTAAAGGTTGTGGACGCTTATTTAATTACATTGGTTCTACACCATTATGCCCTGCATGTATGAAAAAGTTAGATGAAAAGTATGCCCAGGTGAAAGAATATATTTATGACCATCCAGGTGCATCAATTAATGAAGTATCAGAAGAAAACGACGTTTCAGTTAATCAGATAAAGAAGTGGATTAGAGAAGAAAGGTTAAGTTTTTCAGATGACTCCCCAGTAGGCATTGCCTGTGAAGGATGTGGCAAAATGATTAAAACCGGACGATTCTGTAAGGAATGTAAAATCAGAGTTGCCAACGAAATAGAGAGTTACAGAGAAAAACCGAAGATTTCTGGTGTAAAGAAAGACACAAGAGAAAACGCAAAGATGAGATTCTTGCAATAACTAAAAACGAGCCCCTGCACTTTGAATTTTGCAGAGGCTCATTTTCATTTTATAGTATAAATACCATCTGATTTAATTTCGATTTTTTTATCTTTGTATAAATGCCCGATTGCACGCTTAAATGCATTCTTGCTCATTTGGAAACGCTCTTTGATTTCATCAGGAGTCGACTTATCGTGAAGTGGTATAAATCCACCAGATTTCATTAACTCCCTGTAGATAACCAAAGCATCAGAATCCATTTGAACAAAGGCTTTTTCTTGTAGACTTAAGTCCAAACGTCCATCTTCTTTTACTTTTGTAACACGTGCAGATATAAGTTCACCTACACGAAGAGTTCTGTGTATCTCTTTGTTAGGAATCATAGCAGAGTATTTATTATCAACTGCTACATATGCACCAAAGCTTTCAATTACTTCATAGACAACACCGTTAACACGGTCATCCTTTTTATAAGGAGAGTTGTTTTGAAGATATTCGTATACATTCATTGTTGCACATAAACGACTTGATTTATCAAGGTAAAGAGCAACTAGAATCTGCTGTCCTTCTTTTAAAGGGCGAGTCTGCTGTTTATATGGCAAGAATAAATCCTTGGTTAATCCCCAATCAAGGAATGCTCCAATTTTATTCACTTCTTTTACTGTTAAAATGCAAGTATCACCAAGTTCCATAGGAGGATACTTCATTGTTGCGATAGGGCGATCTTCGGAATCGCGGTAAATATATACGGATAAACTATCACCAACCTGCATATCTTCTGTGGTTTCGCCTTTTGGTAATAAAACGCGTTCATTTGTATCACCATTTGGCTCTACAAGGTAAACACCGAATTTTGTGTCCTTATTAATTTTTAAAGTTTGAATTTTCCCGATTTGTAACATGTTTGCCTCCTTAACTTACAAATTCCAAAAGTGCGAACGGTTTACCATTCGCATCGGTGAGGGATATAGTACAGACTGTTTCGGTAGTGTGTACCAGTGGATAAATAATGTCACCAATCTTAGCTGCATTGCGATATTCCACGCGGATCTCAGTGGAATAGAAATGCTCCGGCAGGTAATTCTGTGCAAGTTTTACATATTGGCCGTTATTTACGTGGTTATTACTATCAATGTAAGAAGGTAGAACAGAAAAAGGTTCATGCTTGTCTATATCTTTTGGAAGCAGTATCTTTCCTTTCTTGTAATCCATGTTGAGTCTCTCGTCAATACCGTATGGGGCAGAATCTTCTGCAGTTACTCGAGCGGGTTTATTCGTTTCCGTATCTATATATATCCAGGAAGAGTCTGCAACAGCATACATTTCACCAGATGCATCTGTCATTGCAAAATTACGATACCCCATAAATCCCTTAATTGAGTAGGGATATGTAGAAATCGTTACTTCTTCATATACTTTTGGATAGCGAAAAACTTTTACTTGCCAGGAGCATAATATCCAAGTCTTTTTATGTGCTTGGAAATATTCAAGTCCAAGTCCAACTTCTTCCGAATGAAACATGCTACAGTCCTGAAAATAGTTAATAACAGAAGCCATATCTAAATGTCCTGTTTTGTCCACTTCACTAAAACGAATACGACTTTTAAAGCTATACATGATTATCTCCTTATTACCGTGATTCTATTATTATATCATTTTTAATAAAAAAAACTAGTGAAATAGAAAAAAAGATGCGTTATAATGGGAAAGTGCTGAATGGAAGAATCCAGCAATAAAATAAGTTGAAAGGTCGGGTTATAGATGAAAAAAGTAATTAGTACAGATAAAGCGCCTCAGGCAATAGGACCATATTCACAGGCAATTGAATTTAACAATATGATTTTCACATCAGGTGTTATTCCAGTTAATCCTGAGACCAATGAGTTAGTTACAGGAACAATAGAAGTGCAAGCAGAGCAGGCAATAAAAAATCTTGCTGCACTATTAAAAGAATCTGGTTCCAGTACTGATAACGTGATTAAGACAACTGTTTTTATTAAAGATATGAATGATTTTGCCAAAGTGAATGAAATTTATGCATCCTATTTCAAAAAGGACTGTCCAGCAAGATCTTGTGTAGAAGTTGCAAGACTTCCGAAAGATGTTTTAATTGAAATTGAAGCAATTGCATATAAATAGAAGGACGGAGAATACTTGCCGGTGTGTAAGTATTCTCTGATTATGTAGAATGGAAAATGGAATAGACTATGAGAGATATAAAAGAAATAAATGAACTGTTTATGCTAACAGTTATTACAGCACTAGTTGGTTCTTATGCCTTTGTAACACTAGGATTTAATAAGGGTGGATATTTTATTTCACTTCTTTATAGCCAGTTTATATTGGTATTGCCGACGCTTGTTTACGTAGTGAAAAGAAAGGTCAACGTCAAAGAAATGTTCCGATATCATAAGATTAAGATAGGAACAGTATTTCTAAGTATATTATTTGCGTTCTTAATTATGCCATTAATGCAAGAAATCAACTTAATTTCAATGCTATTTGCCAGAAATGAGATTTCAAGTAAGATTTACTCAATCACAGAAGGAAAAACTTTTGTAGTTAGTGCTTTCGTAATTGCTGTAATTCCTGCTTTTTTGGAAGAGAGTGTATATAGAGGATGTTTTTTTAATGCTTATAGTAAGAAATCACCTTTGAAAGCTATTTTCCTGAGCGCATTGTTTTTTGGTCTGATGCATTTAAATTTTAATCAGTTTTCTTATGCATTTGCAATGGGAATGATTTTTTGCTTCTTAGTAGAAGGAACGGATTCCATATTTACTTCTATGATTGTACATTTTGTAATAAATTGTTCTTCGGTTGCAATGATTTATCTAGTGCCTATTATGCAGAAATATATTAGCTCACAAACAGGAACGACACTAATATTTAACCAGGATGTGAATGTTATTTCAACCAAGTCACTGCTCCTTGGAATTTGTATTTATGGGATTATAGCTGTCTTTACAACAGTGCTTGCAGTCCTTATTTATATCATTATGATAAAACATGAAGGCAGATTAGAACATGTAAAGAAAATGTTTCAAAAAGGTTCAGGGGCAGGAACATCAGAGGAAAAAGAGAGTTTTATCTCTCTTCCGTTAATTATTGCTGTTGTTATTTGTGTAGCGTATATGATTTTAAATGAACTTGTATAGGTAAACGCCTGTTAATAGTGAGTTATTAGCAGGCGTTTTTAGTTGATAGAAAATTCCGTTATACTTCATTTCCTATCGACTAAAAAGCCCCTAAAGGACAAGGGCGATATGTATGTGTTTATAACTGTCGAACAGAACAGAGTCCATGTGGATAGCGTTGAAAATTATAAGGATGTTGACACTATGTCATAAGTTTGTTATAATTGTTACAAAATGATTAAGTGACTTTTAACAAATGTAATGTTTTTTAATATATGGAGGATAGTAATGAGAAGTAACAAATTGAGAAGGACAATACTTGGTGCAGGTATGGCAATGGCAATGAGTGTTTTAGCAATACCACAGACAGCTAGTGCAGCAGCACTATCAACCGACACAGCGTTAGCAGGAATTTCAATCGTATTAGACAAATTCTGTGACGACAATAACGAAAGTGAAGCAACAGTTGCGAAAATTGTTGAGCCAAAAGCTGCTAATGCAAGTACAACTTCAGAAACACAACCAAGTGCAGAAGTTGAAAAAGAACAAACAGAACAAACAGAAGATACAGCCAAGGCAGAGAAGAAAGAAGAAAAGGTTTCTAAGTATGCTGATGTTGGTATTTCTATTGCCAATAATTACGTTAATATTAGAAAGAAACCAAACACAGAAAGTAGAATTTTGGGTAAATTATACAAAGGTTCTGCAGCAAGGATTCTAAAAAGACAAGGAGACTGGGTTAAGATTGAGTCTGGCCGTTGTAGAGGCTGGATCAATTCAGAATTCTTAGCAATTGGTTTTGATGCAGAAGAATTGGAAGATAAATATGGTACAAAGTGGGCAACGGTTACAACTACTACCTTATTTGTACGTGAAAAGAAAAGTACAAAATCCACTGTGTTAACAATGGTTCCTATTGATGAAACTTTTGAAGTTAAGAAAGAGTATGATGGTTGGGTTAAAATTGTTGTAGATGAAGGAGAACAGGCAGATAATTCTACAGTTGGTTTCGTATCCAAAGACTATGTTGATATGAGTGTAACATTTGATGAGGCTATCTCTATTGCTGAAGAAAGAGCAGAAGCTCGTAGAAAAGCAGAAGCAGAAGCAGCTTTAGCAGCAGCTCAAGCAGAACAAGCAGCTCGTGAGCAACAACAGGCAGCTTCTAATAGCTCAAGTTCATCAAGTTCTAGTGCGAATAAGAACAGTTCATCAAGTTCAAGCAGTAGTTCATCAAGAACAAGTTCATCAAGCTCAAGTAGTAATTCATCAAGCTCAAGCA
>DBKX01000410.1:17339-20306 GCA_002297865.1 Lachnoclostridium sp. UBA739 | reverse complement strand
GCAGTTCTTCTAGTTCAAGTAACAGTGGAAGTGCTTCAGGAAGTGCCATTGCTACATTTGCCCAGAAGTTTGTAGGTAATCCATATGTTTATGGTGGTACAAGCTTAACTGGTGGAGCAGACTGTTCTGGTTTTACTCAAAGTGTTTATAGAAACTTTGGAATCAGCATTCCAAGAACATCTTCAGAACAATCCGGTTCTGGTAAAAGTGTAAGCGTTTCATCAGTTCAACCAGGTGACTTGATTTTCTATGCTAAAAATGGTTCAATTAACCACGTTGCTCTATATATTGGAGGTGGACAGGTTGTTCATGCAAGTAATCCAAGAACAGGTATTAGAATATCTAACATGTATTACAGAACACCTTCCTGTGCTAGACGTTACTGGTAATAGTATTACTCTATACTAAAAAAATATTCTTAATGTTTACTATATAGTAAAAACCCTTAGCCGAAAACAAAGGTTAGGGGTTTTTGTCGTACTATTTTTTAGAAGGGACTTGTTTTATAGTAAATTGTTTGTATTTTATTCTGATTCGTCAGACAATTTACAATGTGAAAACGACATTTTTGTTATGATTATCAAAGAATGAAGTCAAAATGCACAAAAATTAGCAAGAGTACTCGTGAAAATGCCTGTTTCCAATAGGTTACCATGTGGATATGTGAAAAAGAAATCCACATAGCTTGTTCCTTGTTTTCTTTGATTTTTGAGTTATACACCAAGTTATCCACATTATCCACCGGTGGATGTGTGAATAACTATGAGGATAAAAGGTTGTCAATATCGAATGTTTGTTTTGTTTTATTTGTCATAAGAGTATATTAAGTTCTTAAAACCAGTTAATTTAGAATACTTATTAAGTTGTCGGACAATTTAATAAATGAACTGAAATATAAGTATAAATAATATTAGATGTATGTAAAATGATTCTTAAGAATAGGTAACTTACTTGAAAATTTAAAGTGTTATGGTATAATGTCTTTGTACTTAAATTATTAATTATTACATCCTTTTGGGACATGTTAATTAATAAAAAAAAGACAAAAGGAGTTGGTTCGTATGCGTTATATTATTAGTGGAAAGAACATTGATGTGACTGATGGTTTAAAATCAGCTATTTATGAAAAGATAGGTAAGCTGGAAAAGTATTTCACTCCTGATACAGAAGTACACGTTACACTAAGTGTAGAGAAGGAAAGACAAAAGATTGAAGTTACGATACCTATGAAAGGCAATATCGTAAGGGCAGAACAAGTATCCGAAGATATGTACGTATCAATTGATTTAGTCGAAGAGATAATTGAACGACAGCTTAACAAATATAAGAATAAAATTCTTGAACAAAAACAGGCAGCTGTAAACTTTAATAAATCATTTGTAGAAGAAGAGATTGATGAAGAAGAAGAGGATGAAATCAAAATCATTCGTACTAAAAGATTCGCAGTAAAACCTATGGACCCTGAAGAAGCATGTGTTCAGATGGAATTGCTCGGACATAGTTTCTTTGTTTTCCGTAATGCGATTACAGATGAAGTTAATGTAGTTTATAAAAGAAAGGCCAATACATACGGCTTAATAGAACCAGAATTCTAAGAGATACTAAAAGGAGCCCAGGAACGAGGGGCTCCTTTTTTTAAAACCTATGCATACCTGAATGTCTTTTTGGAAAAAATAAGTTGATTGATTTTCTACACAATGGTACAATGTAATATGGGTTATAGAAAATAAAATTATGTGGAGGCAGCATTGTTACCTCTATTAAAAAAGAGTACAGGAGTGAAGCTAATGAGTATTATTACAAAGCTTTTTGGAACGCACAGTGAGCGCGAATTGAAGTATGTCTATCCTATAGTTGATCGTATAGAAGCACTTGATGAAGAATTTCAAGCATTAACAGATGAACAACTAAAAGCAAAGACGGAAGAATTCAAATCCAGGTTAAACAATGGTGAAACGTTGGACGATATTCTAGTTGAAGCATATGCTACAGTAAGAGAGGCGGCTTCTCGTGTTTTGAATATGAAACATTACCGTGTTCAGTTGATTGGCGGTGTTATTCTACACCAAGGAAGAATTACTGAGATGAGAACAGGTGAAGGAAAGACGCTTGTGGCTACTCTGCCAGCTTACTTAAATGCTCTTGAAGGAAAAGGTGTTCATATTGTAACAGTCAACGACTATCTAGCTAAACGTGATGCGGAAGAGATGGGACAGGTTCATCAGTTCTTAGGACTTACTGTAGGCTGTATCTTAAACAGTATGGATAACGACGAAAGAAGAGCAGCATATAACTGCGATATTACGTATGCTACTAACAATGAATTAGGTTTTGATTACTTAAGAGATAATATGGTCATTTATAAAGAACAATTAGTGCAAAGAGACTTGCATTATGCCATAATCGATGAGGTTGACTCCATTTTAATTGATGAAGCAAGAACCCCACTTATTATTTCTGGTCAAAGCGGAAAATCCACTAAGTTATATGAGGCATGTGATATTCTGGCAAGACAGTTAGAAAGGGGTACTGAAAAAGAGTTAAGTAAGATGGATGTCTTAATGAAAGAAGACAATGAAGAAACAGGTGACTTTATCGTTAATGAAAAAGATAAAGTAGTATCTCTAACAGAACAGGGTATCAGTAAAGTAGAGAAGTTTTTCCACTTGGATAACTTTGCAGATCCAGAAAATCTTGAGATTCAACATAACATTATTTTAGCATTACGTGCAAACTATTTAATGTTCCGTGATAAAGATTATGTAGTAAAAGATGATGAAGTTCTAATCGTTGACGAATTTACTGGACGTATTATGCCAGGAAGACGTTATTCAGATGGCTTGCATCAAGCAATTGAAGCAAAAGAACATGTAAAAGTTAAGAGAGAAAGTAAGACTTTAGCAACAATTACTTTCCAGAACTTCTTTAATAAATATAAGAAAAAATCAGGTATGACAGGTACTGCTA
>DBKX01000410.1:8289-17291 GCA_002297865.1 Lachnoclostridium sp. UBA739 | reverse complement strand
AAGAATTCCGTAACATTTATGGTATGGATGTAATAGAAGTTCCTACAAACCTTCCAGTGGCAAGAATTGACTATCAAGATGCTGTTTATAAGACTAGAAAAGAGAAGCTGAATGCTATCGTAGAGGAAATCACAGAATGCTATCAGAAGGGACAACCAGTCTTGGTTGGTACTATTACAATTGAAGCATCTGAGGAAATAAGTGCATTACTGAAAAAACGTGGTATTCCACATAAAGTCTTAAATGCAAAATTCCATGAGCTAGAGGCTGAAATTATAGCAGATGCAGGACAAAAAGGCGCTGTTACAATTGCTACTAATATGGCAGGTCGTGGTACAGATATTAAACTTGGAGAAGGTGTTCAGGAATTAGGCGGATTAAAAATAATCGGTACAGAACGTCATGAATCAAGGCGTATTGATAACCAGCTACGTGGTCGTTCAGGACGTCAAGGAGATCCAGGTGAATCCAGATTTTATTTATCATTAGAAGATGATTTACTTCGTCTGTTTGGATCTGAACGATTGATGACAGTATTCAATTCATTAGGATTCCCAGAGGGTGAACCAATTGAGCATAAAATGTTAAGTAATACAATTGAAAAGGCTCAGAAGAAGATTGAGAATAATAACTATGGTATTCGTAAGAACTTACTTGACTATGATGAAGTAAACAATGAACAGCGTGAAATTATTTATGCTGAAAGAAGAAAAGTATTAGATGGCGAAAGCATGCGTGATACAATCTACAAGATGATTGCTGATGTTGTAGAAAGAACAATTGATCGAGTTATTAACGATGAGCAAGACTCAGAAGAATGGGATATGAAAGAACTGAATGAACTTATGCTTCCTATTTTCCCAATGGAAGAAATAACTCTAACAGAAGAAGAGTTAAAACACATGAAGAAGAAGGAATTAGTTCAAAAGTTAAAAGAAAAAGCAGTTAAGATTTACGAAGAAAAAGAAGCTGAATTCCCAGAAGCTGAACAGATTCGTGAAGTTGAACGTGTTCTTTTACTTAAAGTAATCGACCATAAATGGATGGATCATATCGATGATATGGATCAGTTGCGTCAGGGAGTTGGATTACAGGCTTACGGTCAAAAAGATCCAGCAGTTGAGTATAAGTTTATGGGATATGAAATGTTTGAGGAAATGACACAAGCAATTGCAGAAGAAACTGTAAAAGCGTTGATGCATGTTCGTATTGAACAGAACATTGAAAGAGAGCAAGTTGCACAAGTAACAAGCACAAATAAAGATGAAACAGCTGTAAAGGGACCTGTTCGAAGAACGGAAAGAAAAGTACAACCAAATGATCCTTGTCCTTGTGGAAGCGGCATCAAATACAAATTCTGTTGCGGCAAGAAAGTAATTTAATTAAAGATAAAATAATACCTAAAAAAGCACAGAGAGAGGGGCGATTACGTGGTTGAGTTAGATCAATATAAATATAAACTAGCTAATTTTAAAGAACCGTTGCAAGAAGTGGGGGATTCACTTTGACCTGGCAAACAAGGTTTTAAGAATAGAAGAATTAGAAAAAGAGATGGAAGGTCCAGGTTTCTGGGATGATACAGATAAGTCACAAAAGGTGATGAAGGAACTTAAAAGCTTGAAAGGAACAAAGGAACGATATGAATCACTATGCAGTGCATATGAGGATATTGAAACTTTGTTAGAGATAGGGTATGAAGAAAATGATATATCTTTGATTCCTGAGATAGAATCTTCTTTAAGTGATTTTATAGATGATTTGGAAGACTTACGCATATCCACACTTCTTTCTGGTGAGTATGACAGCAATGATGCTATTTTGCGACTTAATGCTGGTGCCGGAGGAACTGAAAGTTGTGACTGGGCAAGCATGTTATGCAGAATGTATCAAAAGTGGGCAGATAAAAAAGGTTTCACTTGTGAAATAATTGATTATCTAGATGGTGAAGAAGCTGGAATAAAGTCAGTTACTTTGGAGATTCGAGGCCAGAATGCTTATGGATATTTAAAGTCAGAGCGTGGTGTACACCGTCTAGTGCGTATATCGCCGTTTAATGCTGCTGGTAAGAGGCAAACATCCTTTGTTTCATGTGATGTAATGCCAGATATAGAAGAAGATATTGATATCGAAATTGCAGATGAAGATATTCGTATTGATACCTATCGTTCAAGTGGAGCGGGTGGTCAGCATATCAATAAGACATCTTCAGCTATAAGAATCACACACTATCCTACTGGTATTGTAGTTCAATGTCAGAATGAACGTTCTCAATTTCAGAATAAGGACAAAGCAATGCAAATGCTGAAAGCAAAACTTTATATGTTAAAACAAGAAGAGAATCAGCAGGCAGAAGCTCAAATCCGAGGTGAAATAAAAGAGATAGGCTGGGGAAGCCAGATACGTTCGTATGTTATGCAGCCATATACCTTAGTAAAGGATCATAGAACAAATGAAGAAATCGGTAATGTAAACAATGTCTTAGATGGGAATATCGATCCTTTTATAAATGCTTATTTAAAGTGGACAGTAAGCAGGTAGATATACTTCTGAAAGGCAAAGCAGTAAATGCTTTTTTGAATGGAGGTAAGTATGGCAATGAAAAAACAAATTATATTTTGCATTGGTGAGGGAACTTATGGAATTGATGTAAGTAAGGTAATGGGAATTGAAAAAGATATTCCTGTAGTTTCAATTCCAAATGCACCAGCATGTGTAAAGGGAATAATCAATTTAAGAGGCGATGTAATTCCGGTATTCAGTTTAAGAGAAAAATTTCATATGCCGACTGATGTAAAATTAGATACAAAAGAATTAGTAATTGCAAAATCACGAGGAGTTGTGATTGCGATTGAGGTTGATTTGGTAAAAGAAATTGCAGAGCTGGACGATAGTAAAATTGGTCCAGCACCAACAATTATTAAAGGTGAAGGAACAGAATATATTGATTCTGTGGCACAAGTAGATGATGGACTGGTTATTATTTTAGATTTAGATGGCTTATTGGATAATGAACAGGCGGACCATCTACAAACAATAGTAGAAAATCAGCAGTAGAAAGAGTTCTATATAAGACCTCCATATTTTTATTCTGGGTAATTTCTTACTTGGAACAAGGATATGGAGGTTTTTCCTTTTGTTACTTGCAATCTTAGAAAAACTATGATAAGATATCTCTCGTGGAAGAACAAGTGTGTTTCCTGTACATACATAAATATTGCAAGGTGCAATTCAGGGGTGATGGAATGAAAGAAAATAAAAAATACTTTTTAGTAAAAGAGAAGGCATTGCCAGAAGTACTTTTGAAAGTAGTGGAAGCGAAACGATTACTTGATGCTAAAAGTAACATTACAATTCAGGAAGCAACGGATAAAGTTGGCATAAGTCGCAGTTCTTTTTATAAATATAAAGATGACATATTTCCATTTCATGAAAATGCAAGGGGAAAGACAATAACATTTATGTTGCAGATGGATGATGAACCGGGTTTGTTATCCACTGTTTTAAATATAATCGCAGAACATAAAGCTAATATTCTAACAATACATCAAAGTATACCGGTGAATGGAATCGCTTTGCTTACAACAAGTGTTCAGATTCCACCACAAATATTTGATGCGGAAGTTATGATTGAGGAAATTGAGCATCTTAATGGAATACATTCACTAAAGATATTAGCAAGAGAATAATTAAGGAGGCGCGATATGATAAATATTAGTGTTTTAGGTTATGGTACGGTTGGTTCGGGTGTAGTAGAAGTTCTTAACACAAACCAAGAAAGTATTAACAAAAAAGCAGGAAATGAGATTAATGTAAAGTATGTACTAGATTTGCGTGATTTTGAGGGAGACCCGATTCAAGAAAAGGTAGTACATGATTATAGTGTGATTGTCAATGACCCAGATGTACAGATTATTGTTGAGACGATGGGAGGAACGAATCCTGCATATCAGTTTGTAAAAGAAGCACTTGAAAAAGGAAAAAGCGTTTGTACATCTAATAAGGAACTTGTTGCAAAGCATGGAGCAGAATTATTAGAGATAGCAAGAGCGAATAAAGTAAACTTCCTTTTTGAAGCTAGCGTTGGTGGTGGTATTCCAATTATCAGACCATTAAATCAATCCCTAACAGCAGATGAAATTGAAGAAATAACTGGTATTTTGAATGGTACTACAAACTATATATTAACTAAGATGAGTACAGAAGGTTCTGATTTTGATACAGTATTAAAAGATGCACAAGCAAAGGGATACGCAGAAAGAAATCCTGAAGCAGATGTTGAAGGATATGATGCATGTAGAAAAATTGCAATTTTAACTTCCTTAGCATACGGCATGCAAGTTGATTATGAGGATATCTATACAGAAGGTATTACAAAGATAACCGATAAGGATATTACATATGCGAAAGCATTAAATGCGAGTATTAAGATATTCGGAACAAGCAAAAAGGTAGACGATAAAGTCTACGCAATGGTTGCACCAATGATGATAGATAGCAAACACCCATTATATAGTGTAAATGATGTATTTAATGGTATTTTCGTTCGCGGAAATCTGCTTGGTGATGTTATGTTTTACGGTAAAGGTGCTGGAAAGTTGCCAACAGCCAGTGCAGTTGTAGCAGATGTTGTAGATGCAGCAAAACATTTAGGAACTAATATTATGACGATTTGGAGCAGCAAGAAATTAGAGTTAGCTTGTATTGATGAAGCTACTCAAAAATTCTTTGTTCGTTTAAGTGGTTCTAAGGAAGAAAATGAATCTAAAGTGAAAGCAGCATTTGGCACTGTGAAAGAAGTAAAAGCGGGATTTGACAATGAATATGCATTTATTACTGAAGAAATGAAAGAAAAGACATTTAAAACAGAAATTGAAAAGTTTGATAATATGATTTCTAGAATTAGAGTTGCATTTTAAATTAGATGACAAGCGAGATTGATTTTGCACATACTCTAGAGACTAGATAAACTGTCCCAGTGTATTTGTGCAAAATCAATGCGCAGAAAAGAGGGAAAGATGAAATACGTTGTTGTATTAGGAGATGGCATGGCAGATGAACCAATAGAGTCTATTGGAAACCAGACTCCATTGGAACATGCCAATACACCATGTATGGATGAATTATCAAAGAAAGCAAGAATCGGTCTAGTACATACAATTCCAGATGGAATGAATCCAGGAAGTGATACAGCTAATTTAGCTGTAATCGGATATAATCCTAGAAAATATTATACAGGTCGTTCTCCATTAGAAGCTTTAAGTATTGGAGTAAACATGAAGGATACAGATATTGCAATTCGTTGTAATATAGTAACGGTATCAGATGACGATTTACCTTATGAACAAAAGACAATTATTGACCACAGCTCTAGTGAAATTTCAACAGAAGATGCAGCAATTTTGTTAAAAGCAGTTCAAGATGAACTTCAAAACGATATGTTCCAGTATTATGTTGGAACAAGTTACCGTCACTTATTAATATGGGATAAGGGAGAAGTAGTTGATTTAACACCACCACATGATATACTAGGTAAGGTAATAGGTGATTATCTTCCAAAAGAAAAGTTGTTGAAAGATATGATGGAAAAGAGTTATGATATTCTTAATGCTCATCCATTAAATGCTGAACGTGCAAAAAAAGGTTTAAACAAAGCCAACTCTATCTGGTTCTGGGGTGCAGGTACAAAACCAGCACTTGATTCCTTTGAAGAAAAGACAGGTAAGAAAGGAGTTATGATTTCTGCCGTTGACTTGTTAAAAGGAATTGCAGTAGGAGCGGGGCTAAAAAATATTGAAGTGCAAGGTGCCGATGGTACACTTCATACAAATTATGAAGGAAAAGCACAGGCAGCTGTTGACGCACTAGTAAAAGAAGATTATGATTTTGCATATATACACGTAGAGGCTCCAGATGAAATGGGTCATCAGGGAAGTTTAGAAAGAAAATTGCAAGCTATTGAATCTTTAGACTCAAAAGTCATAAAGACGGTAAAAGACGGTTTAGACAAGGCGGGTGTAGACTACCGTATGCTTATTATGCCTGACCATCCAACTCCAATTGCAATACGTACCCACACATCAAATCCAGTTCCATATTTACTATATGATAGTACAAAAGAGGAATCACATGATTGGAACTATAATGAGAAGGATGCCAAACTTAGTGGTAACTATTTAGAAGAAGGGTACACGCTTCTATCTGAATTTTTAGAAAATAAATAAGGAATGAAATTAGGAGGCAGCTATGTTAATAGTAAAAAAGTTCGGTGGTACATCTGTAGCCGATAAAGAGAGAATTTTTAATGTAGCCAGAAGATGTATTGAAGAATACAACAAAGGAAATGATGTCGTTGTTGTTTTATCCGCAATGGGGAAACAGACAGATGTCCTTTTGGCACAGGCAAAGGAGATTAATCCTAATGCATCAAAGAGAGAGCTTGATATGCTTTTAACAACAGGAGAACAGACGTCTGTAGCATTGATGGCAATGGCTATGAATTCACTTGGAGTTCCAGCGATCTCATTAAACGCATTTCAAGTAGCAATGCATACCACAGCTGTTTATGGAAATGCGAGATTAAAGAGAATAGATACAGACCGTATTAAAAATGAATTGGCAAACCGTAAAATTGTAATCGTTACAGGTTTCCAAGGAATCAATCAGTTTGATGATTATACAACACTAGGAAGAGGCGGTTCCGATACAACTGCTGTTGCCTTGGCAGCTGCGTTACACGCAGATGCATGCGAGATTTACACTGACGTAGACGGTGTATATACAGCTGATCCACGTGTCGTTAAGAAAGCAAGAAAACTAGAAGAAATCACATACGATGAAATGCTAGAACTTGCAACATTAGGCGCAGGTGTACTTCATAACCGTTCCGTAGAAATGGCTAAGAAGTATGGAGTTCAGTTAGTAGTTCGCTCAAGTTTAAATACAACAGAAGGGACAGTTGTTAAGGAGGTAGTAAATATGGAAAAGATGTTAGTAAGTGGGGTAGCTTGCGATAAAAATACAGCACGTATTGCAGTAATTGGACTAGAAGATCAACCAGGAGTTGCATTTAAGTTATTTAATCATTTAGCAAATCATAATATTAATGTAGATATTATTTTACAGTCAGTAGGTCGCGATGGAACCAAAGATATTTCCTTTACCGTTGCAGAAGATGCAGCAGACGAAGCAGTTGCTATTATCGAAAGACATAGAGCAGGCAGTTTAAAGTGTCATGAAGTAGATGTAGAAAAGAATGTTGCAAAAGTATCTGTAGTAGGTGCGGGTATGATGACAAATGCAGGTGTTGCAGCTAAAATGTTCGAAGCATTATATGACTGTGGCGTTAATATTAAACAAATTTCTACTTCTGAAATCAGAGTAACCGTATTAATTGATGAGAAATACGTAGATGTTGCTATGAATGCTGTTCACGATGCATTTAGCTTAGGAGAATAGCAATTAGACAATGTTGTTAGGCATACTCTGAATAGGAGAGTAATTGCTATTGGGTATGAAAATGACGTTGCTCATACATACCAGAATTAAGAAGAATATACTTGATAAAGCAGGTGTCTGTTCCATAATGGAGCAGACACCTTTTTGAAATGCAAACAAAGAGAGAAAAATGTCGTTCACTCACTATTGTCATAAAATAGTATGTTAGCTATAATGTATAAAAGAATAGAAGGTTATAATTTGATAGAAAGAGGCGTACGAATGGATATTTTAAAACAGATTAGTGAAGAATTATCGATAAAACTTTGGCAAGTAGAAGCAACTGTTAAATTAATTGATGAGGGAAATACAATTCCATTTATCGCGAGATATCGTAAAGAGCAGCACGGTTCTTTGGACGATGAACAATTAAGAAATTTAAGTGAAAGATTAACCTATTTAAGAAATTTAGAAGATAAGAAACAGCAGGTATTAGCAAGTATTGAAGAACAGGGTAAGTTAACCGAAGAGTTAAGAAAGCAGATACTAGCTGCAAAGACACAAGTTGTCGTGGAAGATTTGTATCGTCCGTATCGTCCAAAACGTCGTACTAGAGCAACAATTGCCAAGGAAAAAGGATTGGAAGGATTGGCTAATATCATTCTTATGCAGCTAACCAGCAAGTCTTTGGAGGAGGAAGCCAAGGCCTATATTTCAGAGGAAAAAGAAGTTAAAACAGTGCAAGAAGCAATCGCAGGTGCCATGGACATTATTGCAGAAAGCATTTCCGATGAAGCAGATTACAGAATGCATATTCGTAACGTAACTTTTAAAGAAGGGTCTATTTGTTCTGAAGCTAAGAACAAATCAGAGAAAACAGTTTACGAAATGTATTATGAATATGAGGAGCCGATATCAAAGATAGCAGGTCATCGTGTTCTTGCATTAAACCGAGGTGAAAAAGAGAAGATATTATCTGTTAAAATTATTGCGCCAGAAGATAAAATTTTATTATATCTTGAGAAAAAAGTTATTCTAAAAGAAAATCCGAACACGACTCAAGTTTTAAAAGATACGATCGAAGATAGTTATAAACGTTTAATTGCACCAGCTATTGAAAGAGAAATTCGTAATGATTTAACTGAGAAAGCGGAAGACGGCGCAATAAAAATCTTCGGTAAGAATCTCGAACAATTACTAATGCAGCCTCCAATTGTCGGACAAGTTGTATTAGGTTGGGACCCAGCATTTCGAACAGGCTGTAAACTGGCAGTAGTCGATGCAACAGGAAAGGTTCTAGATACAGTTGTGGTTTATCCAACAGAGCCTCAGAATAAAATTGCAGAAACCAAAAAGACCGTTAAGGCATTAATAGATAAATACAACATTACATTGATTTCCGTAGGAAATGGAACAGCATCTCGTGAGTCCGAGCGAGTTATTGTAGACATGCTAAAAGAGATCAACAAACCAGTTCAATATGTTATAGTCAATGAAGCTGGAGCAAGTGTTTACTCAGCAAGTAAGCTTGCAACAGAAGAATTTCCTAACTTCGATGTCGGTCAAAG
>DBKX01000410.1:0-8211 GCA_002297865.1 Lachnoclostridium sp. UBA739 | reverse complement strand
AGGTCAGTATCAGCATGATATGAATCAGAAGAAGTTAAGTGAAGCACTGTCAGGTGTGGTAGAAGGCTGCGTAAACCGAGTTGGTGTAGATTTAAATACAGCATCCGCATCCCTGCTTGAATATATCTCTGGAATCAGTAAGGTGATTGCCAAAAATATTGTTGCTTACAGAGAGGAAAATGGTAAGTTTACAGAGCGTAAGCAGTTATTAAAGGTTGCCAAGTTAGGACCAAAGGCGTACGAGCAGTGTGCAGGTTTTATGCGTATCGTAGATGGTAAGAATCCTTTAGATGCTACTAGTGTTCACCCTGAAACCTACGATGCAGCCAAAACACTTCTAGAAAAGTTAGGATATAAACTAGAAGATGTCAGAGGTGGAGTTACAGGGCTTGGCTTGTTAGCTAAGAACAAAGCAAAGCTAGCAGAAGAGCTTGGAATTGGTGAAATCACATTAGCAGATATTATCAAAGAATTAGAAAAGCCTGGACGTGACCCTCGTGATGAGATGCCAAAACCAATCTTACGTACCGATGTACTAGAGATGAAAGATCTAGAGCCAGGAATGGTTTTAAAAGGAACCGTTCGAAATGTAATCGACTTCGGTGCTTTTGTGGATATTGGAGTTCATCAGGATGGATTGGTTCATATATCTGAGTTATCAAGCAAAAAGTTCGTAAAACATCCTTTGGATGTAGTAAGTGTAGGTGACATCGTAGAAGTAAAAGTCTTAAGTGTAGATTTGCAAAAGAAGAGAATTCAGTTAACGATGAAGCTTTAATGGGATAATCTAGCTTGACATTTTTAAGTGTTAAGAATAGAATAAAGAAAAATAATATAGAAGTTCTTCGGGGCAGGGTGAAAATCCCGACCGGCGGTATAGTCCGCGAGCCGAAAGGCCGATTTGGTGAGATTCCAAAACCGACAGTAAAGTCTGGATGTGAGAAGAATTGGACGGATGGATTAACGTAATTTTTAAAGAGGCCTTGAAGTATTTAATTCAGGGTCTCTTTTTATATTCTTATCTACACGAAAGAAAAATCTGTTCAACCAAGCCGTATCAGGCACACAGTATATACGTAGAACTTCCATAAGGAGGATGTATGTAACTATGAAAAATGTAACAGCAACTAGAAAGATGGTAATAATCGCAATGTTTTCCGCACTTTCCTATGTGCTTATGCTTGTGAAGTTTCCAATTGCATATCTAGGGTTTCTAGAATTTGAATTCAGTGATATTCCAGCCTTAGTGGCGGGGTTGTCGTTTGGTCCTATTTCGGCAGTCATGATTGAACTAATTAAGAATTTAATTAAATTTATAACAAATACGACAACAGGTGGGGTAGGTGAATTTGCCAACTTTCTTATTTCGTCATCATTTATGTTAGTTTCCTGTGGACTTTACAAATGCTTGAAATGTCGTGGTAAATTGTTTATCAGCTTCGGTTTGGGAACAATTTCAATGACTATTGTAGGCGGGTTGATGAATTACTTTGTTTTGCTTCCACTATATGCAAGTTTCATGGGGGGGATGGCTAATATAGTAAACTTAGCTGCTAAAACAATCCCAGCGATTGATTCTTCTGCGAAGTTAGTTGTATTCGGTATTTCTCCATTTAATATATTCAAAGGTATTTATATTTCTGCAATTGGATATTATCTTTATAAATTACTGAGAAGTGTACTACAACATTCTTAAGAGCCAGTGTATTAAGAATAGAACAATAAAGCAAGCTGTGAAATCAATTATACAGCTTGTTTTTTTATTTCAATTTGTTATAATTCATAGTATGAGTAATACAATAAAGGCAAGAATTGTATTATTAGAAAGAAGAGGTATTCTAGTGAAAGAAGCAAAATTAAACATAAAGATTCAATCTGGGGACATGCATCATTTTCTGGTGCAGCAGAATTACAGAAGTTTTTCTGGATTATTCGGTGTGTTTTGTAGTACAGTAGCGGTTGTGTATTTACTATTTACGTTTCGCACAAACCCTACTAGTTCAAATATAATATTAGCTTTAATCGGTGCTCTGTTCCTTGTTGTTCAGCCAATTCAATTGAAGTTATCCTCAGTTCAGAAAGTGCAGATGGTTCCAATGTTTCAAGAACCATTAGAATATACCTTGAACGAGAATGGAATAAAGGTTGAACAGAAAGAAGAGGAAGCACAGATTGCTTGGGAAGATGTAAGCAAAGTAAGAGAGACAGGAAAGAGCATTTTTGTTTACACGTCTCCGCTTAGTGCATTTATTTTCCCGAAGGTTCAATATCAGGAACAAGTTGATACAGTAAAAGAAATAATTAAAGAGCATGTGAAAGAAGACAAATGCAAATGGAAGAAAAGTTAGTATATGATAGCTTTTCAGCAGAAGAGACTTTTAAGATTGGTGAAAAGTTAGGGAAACAATGCAAACCTGGAGATATTTACTGCCTACTCGGAGATTTAGGAGTAGGCAAAACTGTTTTTACACAGGGATTTGCAAAAGGATTAGGAATAGAAGAACCTGTGAATAGCCCAACATTCACGATTATTCAAGTGTATGAAGAGGGACGCCTTCCGTTTTATCATTTCGATGTTTATCGAATTGGTGACATTGAGGAAATGGACGAATTAGGATATGAAGACTATTTCTTTGGTCAAGGTGTTTGTTTAGTAGAGTGGGCCAATCTGATAGCTGAACTGTTACCTCAACAGGTTAAAGTAATAACAATTGAAAAGCAGTTAGAAAAAGGCTTTGATTATAGATGTATTGCATTGGAGGAAAAGACGTTATGAATATATTAGCAATTGATAGTTCGGGACTGGTTGCCTCCGTGGCGATTCTTCGTGATGGTATACTAGCAGGGGAATATACAATCAACTATAAGAAAACACATTCTCAGACATTGTTACCAATGTTGGATGAAGTAGTAAAAATGATTGATTTTGACTTGAATAGTTTAGATGCAATTGCAGTTGCAGCAGGTCCGGGGTCATTTACAGGGCTTCGAATTGGGAGTGCAACCGCCAAGGGGTTAGGACTAGCATTAAAGAAGCCACTTATCTCAGTATCTACTATAGAAGGATTAGCGTTTAATCTTTATCGTGTTAAAGGACTGATTTGCCCAATTATGGATGCGAGAAGAAATCAAGTATATACAGGTATTTATCGATATGAAGAAGATGAATTGGTTACAGTTTTGGAACCATGTGCAATTGCTATCGATGAATTAATAGAAAAATTACAGGAATTAAATGAGAAAGTAATCTTTACTGGAGATGGAATGCCAGTATTCGAAACGGTACTCAAAGAGACACTGGGGCAGAAATGTGATTTCGCACTACCGCATTTTGCAAGACAAAGAGCAGGCGCGATTGCTTGTCTAGGTGCAAAGTATTTTAGAGCGGGCAAGTTAGAATCGGCAGAAGAGCACAAACCAGTTTATCTGCGTTTGTCACAAGCTGAAAGAGAGTTGCAGGAGAAACAGTCAAAACAAGCATAAGAATAGGTGGGGATATATGAATATTAGGTTGATGGCGGAAGAGGATGTAGAAAGCGTATCAAATATAGAAAGACAATTATTTTCGAAACCTTGGACAAAACAAGATTTTCTTAATTCGATGTCTGATAGGCACAATATCTACTTAGTTGCTGAAAATGATCAGCATGAAGTAGTAGGTTACTGTGGTATCTGGGGGGTCTTAGACGAGGGACAGATTACAAATGTAGCTGTGAGAGAGGAAGACCAGGGAAAAGGCATTGGTTATGAAATGCTTCAGGAACTCATTGCAATTGGAAAAAATGAGGGGCTTTCACAGTACACATTAGAAGTTCGAGTGAGCAACAAAAAAGCGATTAGGCTTTATGAAAAGCTAGGATTTGAAGAAGAAGGGATTCGGAAAGAGTTCTATGATAAACCAGTTGAAGATGCAAGCATCATGTGGTTAAGAGAACAGGAAGAACAGGAAGATTAATCGTACGAATTAGTAAAAATGACGTAATGTTCCGTAGGAGGGATAAGCTATGGCAGTGGAAAGAATCTTTTGTAATGTATGTGGACAAGAAATTGAGATTAGAAACGGAATATTAAAAGAAGATCTTTTTGAAGTTACAAAAGAATGGGGATATTTCTCTAACAAAGACTTAGAAATTCATAAGTTTAAAATATGTGAAGCATGTTATGATAAATTAATTGCATCTTTCAAGGTGCCAGTTCAGGTTATAAAGAAAACAGAAATACTATAAGAGGAAGCTGAGGCTTCCTTTTCTAATGCAGTCAATTAAGACAAACTGTTCTTTTGATAGAAATTGAATAAAAAAGATTTCTATGGTAATATGTTAAAGTGTGTGAAATGTATTCGGAAGAATGACATTAGAAAGGAAATAAATATGCTAGATATATGTTTACTAGGTACTGGAGGAATGATGCCTTTGCCTAATCGTAGGCTGACAGCTCTAATGACTAGATTGAACGGGAGCAGCCTGCTAATAGATTGTGGAGAAGGGACTCAAGTAGCAATCAGGGAAAAAGGATGGAGCTTTCACGATATAGATGCAATATGCTTTACCCATTATCATGCCGATCATATAAGTGGCTTGCCTGGTCTTCTGCTCTCAATGGGAAATGCAGACAGAACAGAGCCTGTACACTTATATGGACCAAAAGGATTGGAAAGAGTAGTAAATGCACTAAGAGTAATTGCACCAGAACTTCCATTTCAATTAATCTTTCATGAATATCAAGAGATAGAAGGAAGTTTTAAAATAAATGGTTATATAGTGGATTACTATCGTGTTAATCATAATGTTGTTTGCTACGGCTACGCTATAAATGTCCCAAGAGCTGGAAAATTTATGCCTGAAAAGGCAACCAAGAACCAAGTGCCACAAAAGGCTTGGAGCAGATTGCAAAAAGGAGAAAGTGTTGAGTTAGATGGAAAACTCTATACAACAGATATGATCCTTGGACCGCCAAGAAGAGGGATTAAAGTAGCTTACTGTACAGATTCAAGACCAGTTCCTGTTATAAGTGAAAAAGCCAAAAATGCCGATATATTTATATGTGAAGGGATGTATGGCGAAAAAGACAAAGATAATAAAGCCAGAGAATATAAGCACATGACATTTTATGAAGCAGCTCAGTTAGCAAAAGACGCTTCAGTAAATCAGTTGTGGCTTACACATTATAGCCCATCTCTAGTTCGTCCTGATGAGTATCTAGACGATGCGAAAAAAATATTTGAAAACACAGTTATAACTAGAGACAAGAGAAGTATGACTTTAGAATTTAAAGATTAGTAAAACAGGGAGGTAGATTATATGACCAACAACAAAAAGCCAAAGTCGTTGATAAATGGCAAGAATATAGTTTTAATAATTCTTTTGTTTGCTGTAATTGCAGGTTTTTATATAAGTACCTCAAAAGATACCAAGAGTAATAAAAAGCAAGATGAATACACAATTTTAAGAGAAAAGGATTTAACAGATTCATATCCAGAGACGCCTAGAGAAGTTGTGAAACTGTACGGTCGCATTGCAAAATGTCTTTACAAGGAAGGTATGACTGACAAACAATTAGAGACTTTAGTTTGCCAGTTAAGATTGCTCTTTGACGAACAACTGCTAAGAGAAAATCCTTTAGAAACACAGCTTGAAACTTTAGACTATGATTTAAAACAATTTCATGAAGATGAAAAGGCAATTATTAATTACAGGGTTGAGGATAATACATTAGTGAAAGGTAAAATAGACGGTAAGGAAGCTGCAACAATAGACCTTAGCTTATCCTTAAAAAAAGGTAAAGAGTATACAAGAACAAATGAACAGTTTCTGCTTCGTAAAAATTATCTAGGTCATTGGAAAATAGTCGGTTGGCAGTTAGTTAATCCAAAAGCGGAATCCGAAGATGAAAAGTCCGCATAGACATAATAGAAGATAGAAGGTTATCAGAATGAAAGATGATATTTTAATATTAGGTATAGAATCATCGTGTGATGAAACAGCAGCAGCTGTAATAAAAAATGGAAGAACTGTTTTATCAAACGTTATTTCTTCCCAGATCGATTTGCATAAACTTTACGGAGGAGTAGTTCCAGAGATTGCTTCCCGTAAACATATTGAAAAAATAAATCAAGTAATTGAAACTGCTTTAGAAGAAGCGAAAGTTACCTTGGAGGATATAGATGGGATTGCGGTAACATATGGTCCAGGTCTTGTTGGTGCGTTATTAGTTGGTGTGGCGGAAGCAAAAGCAATTAGTTATGCAGCCAATAAGCCATTAGTAGGTGTGCATCACATTGAAGGACATGTATCAGCCAATTACATTGAACATCCAGATTTAGAACCACCTTTCTTATGTCTAATTGTATCTGGAGGCCATACACATCTAGTTATGGTAAATGATTATGGAAAATATGAGATTATTGGGCGAACGAGAGATGATGCCGCAGGTGAAGCGTTTGATAAAGTAGCACGAGCGATAGGTCTTGGTTACCCAGGTGGTCCTAAAATTGATAAACTATCAAAAGAAGGTAATCCTCATGCCATTACGTTTCCACAAGGACATATTGCAGATGCACCATACGACTTTAGTTTCAGTGGTGTAAAATCTGCTGTGCTTAATCATATTAATTCCTGTAAAATGAAAGACGAAGAAATTAACAGTGCAGATATAGCAGCTTCCTTCCAAGAATCTGTTGTAGATGTATTGGCGAAAAGAACAGTTTTAGCAGCAAGGCACTTAGGTGTTAATAAGATTGCATTAGCCGGTGGTGTTGCATCGAATCACGGGTTACGCGCTAAAATGGATGAAGTATGTAAAAAGAATAAGTTTTCTCTATATTATCCGTCACCTATTTTCTGCACGGATAATGCGGCTATGATTGGTGTAGCAGGTTATTATGAATTTATCAATGGAACTAGGCATGGACTTGATCTGAATGCCGTACCGAATCTAAAGATAGGACAAAGATAGTTATGCAGAAAGAAAAGAATGTAGCCGTTGTATTGGCAGCCGGACAAGGAAAGCGAATGAATAGTTCTGTTCCTAAGCAATATTTATTGCTTGGGAATAGACCTGTTCTTTTTTATGCATTAGAAGCATTTCAACAGTCTGATAAAATAAATGAAATTATTTTAGTTACAGGACATGACCAAATTGATTATTGTAAAAAAGAGATTGTTCATAAATATGGCTTTTCCAAAGTAATAGATGTAATTGAAGGTGGAGCAGAACGTTATTTATCTGTTTTATGTGGTATAAAAGCCATTAAAGCTGCAGATAATATTTTTGTTCACGATGGAGCGAGACCTTTTGTTACGCTAGATATGATAGAACGTTGTTTAGAGTCTGTTCGAAAATGGGAAGCTTGTGCAGTAGGAGTCCCTGTAAAAGACACAATTAAGATAGTGGATGAAAAAGGTTTTATTTCTCATACACCAGATCGTAATTATGTCTGGGCGATACAGACACCTCAGGTTTTTCGATATGAAGTATTAGCCAAAGCATATCAAAAGCTTATGGAACAAAAAGAATCAAATGTGACGGATGATGCTATGGTTGTAGAGAATATGCTCGGAAAACAAGTGAAAATAGTTATGGGCGATTATAAGAATATTAAGATAACAACCCCTGAGGATTTGGAAGTTGGATGTCAGTATCTAAGTTCTAGAACCTTGTTGTAATAGGTCTGTATTCCTTGTTTATCAGGGATATTAATAAAAAATAAAAAAAGTAAAAAAACCTGTTGACATTGATAGGCTTTGATGTTAGAATATAACCTGTCGCTGCGGTGATGTGGCGACAGAGTTTACAAACTATCGACAAGAAAAAAGAAGTTTCAAAGAAAATAAAAAAACTTCTTGACAGAAAAACAATGACTGTGGTATAATAGTCAAGCACTTGTGGAGAGGTGTCCGAGTGGTTTAAGGAGCCGGTCTTGAAAACCGGTGACTCCGAAAGGGGCCGTGGGTTCGAATCCCACCTTCTCCGTTTTTGAATAAAGTATTAAAGTCAGCCGACTTAATGCGCAAGCATTGGAGAAGTACCCAAGTGGCTGAAGGGGCTCCCCTGGAAAGGGAGTAGGTCGTTAATAGCGGCGCGAGGGTTCAAATCCCTCCTTCTCCGTTCGTTGAAAACAACTTAAAAAATATGAAAAAAGTTGTTGACAACACAAAATGAGTATGATAAAATACTTAAGCGCTTGATACAAGCGAAGAACATTGATAACTG
>DBKX01000431.1 GCA_002297865.1 Lachnoclostridium sp. UBA739 | reverse complement strand
CGTACGTTACGAAGCGCAACTTTTGCATTTTCGCCCTTTTTCTTTACGTCTTTTACTAATTCCTTTCTTCTTTCCTCAGTTAACTCAGGAAAAACTAGACGAATGTTTTTACCATCGTTACTTGGTGTTAAACCAAGGTCAGAAGCTAGAATTGCTTTTTCAATTTCTTTAATAAGACTTGCTTCCCATGGCTGAATCTGAATCACACGAGCTTCTGGAACTGTAATATTGGCAACAGATTGTAAACCAGATGGCTGTCCATAATAATCAACTTTAAGTTTATCTAAAATATGTGGATTTGCTCTTCCTGCACGGATTGTAACATATTCATCATTTAATGTCTGTAACGTTTTTTTCATTTTTCCTTCAAATTGTTCTAATTTTGCATCCATTTTCTAATTCCTCCTGAAACTAAACGGTAACTCTTGTTCCGTTAAATGTACCATATAAGGTATTTACAATACTATCTTTATCATTTAAAGCAAACACTAGTAATGGAACCTTATTCTCCATGCACATAATGGTTGCAGTTAAATCTATTACTTGAAGTTTTTTATCCAATACTTCCTGAATGGATACTTCATCATAACGTTTTGCGTTGGCATTCACTTTCGGATCACTATCATACACACCATCAATCGCTTTTGCAAGTAGAATTGCATCTGCCTCCATCTCAATTGCACGTAAGGCAACGCCTGTGTCAGTTGAGAAATAAGGGTGTCCTGTTCCACCTGCAAAGAAAACTGCTTTTCCACTCTTAAATGCCTCATTGGCGGCATCTTTAGAAAATAAAGCTGTCATACTGCCACAAGCAAACGGTGTAAAAATCTCTGTCTCTAAACCAACGGAACGAAAAATCTCTGAGGTGTAAATACAATTCATAACAGTGGCAAGCATTCCTATTTGATCGGCTTTTGTTCTGTCAATCGTCTCACTTGTTCTGCCTCTCCAGAAATTACCACCACCGATTACAATACCAACTTCCATTCCTTTATCAGCAACTGCTTTTACTTGTTTTGCTACTTCTACACAAGTAGCTTCGTCAAAACCATGTTTTTTCTCACCGGCTAAAGCCTCTCCACTGAGTTTTAATAGTACTCTTTTATAGTCTGCCATCTTCAAAACTCCTAACTTACTAATTTTTAGTCATAAATATTTAAGTATTACCTCTTTCATGTACTCTTTTATCATCCATGTGTCTACTGATTAACTGGCTGTCTTAAATGTTACTTATTCTCCACCTTGACGTGCTGAACCAATGGGGTATCACCGTCTATTGGCAAAATATCAACCTTCATTTTCTTTAGCTTTTTTAATAAGTCCGGAAGCATCTCTACGGTCTTATCTTTTTCTGAAGCATCATGCATTAATACAACGGATGTGTTATGTATCTCAACATCCTTTAATACATTATTGATCATTTGCTTTTTTGTCAAGTCTTTTCCAGTGGCATCCCCACTCATTGCATTCCAGTCAAAATAGACAGAACCACGTTTTGTTAATCCACTTGCTAATGATTTCATGGATACTTTACTTATTGTATTACTTGTGCCACCTGGAAAACGATAATAAACAGGTCGTACCCCTGTTACATCATACAATAATTTTTTTATCTTTCTATAATCCTGGAAAAATGCTTTCTTAGATTCATATATCTCATTATATTTGTGAGAATAGGAATGCATACCCAAAGTGTGTCCTTCCTCCACGATGCGTTTGTACATCGACTTGGAAAAATCATCTTCTTTTCCTATAACAAAAAAGGTAGCATGAACATCATACTCTTTTAAAATATCTAATACTTTTTCTGTATTTTTACTAGGTCCATCATCAAATGTCAAATAAACCCTCTTATTCACATTATCTTTTTTGCTCGTCTGGTGCTGTTTATCTGTCTGCTTATCAACCTTGTCCTTCTTGTCCTTCTTACTCACCTTAGAACCAGACTGCTCTTTATCTAATTCAGCATGCCCTGCTTCATTTTCTGCCCCCTGCACCATAACAGCCTTATCTTTCGGTCCTTGGACTCTACGGTTAAAACAGATTCCTATTATAAAGCAGATGTTAAGTATGAAGAAAAAACCTCCTAAAACAGCCCATCTCTTTATAACACTATTTTTTTTCTTATTGCCATTTTGTGAAAAACTGTAGCCACCTTCGATGATTTTTTTTGTGTCGTCTTGTGACTTTCTCATTAAACCATCCTCTCTTCACACTATTAAACATTCTATCACACTTTTATTTATTTTCCAAATGAATTATGATCATTTTCTTAAAAATACTTTTCCCATATTGCATTCCTTTTTCATTTTGCTATAATGTAAAGCGAATCTGAAAGTAGGAGCGTAAGTATATGAAACATACAATAAATTTTAAGAAAGTATATCAGAATGTCGTATTCCAATATGCCATTCTTTCGCTTGTTATTAACATAATACTGGAGATTATGAACCGACGTTCCTTATTAGGAAGTTTTCGATTCATGTTCCGCTCTCCAATTGTATTTATGTATAATACAATCATCGTATTTTTGACGCTATCACTTGGACTTTTAATGAAAAGAAGGATATTTGCCACCACCGTTATATCGTTAATATGGATGGTTTTAGGTACGACTAACTGTATTATCCTTGGATTTCGTTCCACACCGTTTTCAGCAATCGATACGATTATGATAAAGAATGCACTGGAATTATTTAATTTATACTTCACACCATTGGAATTTATACTTCTTGTCGCAGGATTTATTTTCGCTATTTTGGCATTAGTCGTATTATGGCGCAAAGCACCTGTTCGCGCGAAGAGAAATAACTTTATAAAGTATGCAATTATGATTGTCGTATTATTTGCAGCTGAGCTGTTATTCACTCACATTAATATAAACGCTAAAATTTTAAGTTCTAATTTTGAAAATCTGTCTTATGCTTATAAAAATTATGGGTTTGCTTACTGTTTCACGAACAGTATTGTAGACGTTGGAATTTCAAAACCTTCTAATTATAGCGAAAAGACTGTGAATGAAATTACAGAACCAATGATTACTGGCAAAGAAAACAGCGAAACAGACAAGACACAAAAGAAAGATAAAAAGCCAAATGTAATCTTTATACAGCTCGAATCCTTCTTTGATGTGAATTATGTAAATGATGTTACATTTTCAGAGAATCCGATTCCTTACTTTACGAATCTAAAAGAAAACTACACTAGTGGTTTTCTGAAAGTTCCTTCAGTAGGTGCTGGTACTGCCAATACAGAATTCGAAGTATTAACTGGAATGAGCACAGCGTTTTTCGGTGCTGGTGAGTATCCATTTAAAACTATATTAACAAAGAAAACTTGTGAAAGCATGGCTTATTTATTCTCGTCACAAAATTACGCCACCCATGCAATTCACAACAATGATGGAACATTTTACAGCAGAAACAAAGTATATGCGAATCTAGGATTTGATACGTTTACTCCAATGGAATATATGTATAATTTAGAAAAGAATCCTAGGGGCTGGGCCAAAGATAATATTCTGCCAGAAGAAATATTTAAATGTATTGATTCTACAGAGGAAAGTGATTTCGTCTTCACTGTAAGTGTGCAAGGACATGGCCGTTATCCATCCGAACAGATTGATCCAACACAGACAATTACAATTAGTGGAAATAACCACAAAAAGACTTCATTTGAATATTATGCAAATCAAATTCATGAAATGGATCAGATGATCGGCAATCTAATTGATCAGATAGAAGAAAGTGAAGAACCTACTGTATTAGTTCTTTACGGAGATCATCTTCCAACACTTGGTTTAGATGAGTCTCGTCTTGAAAATGCCAATATGTACGAGACTGAATATGTGATTTGGGATAATATCGGACTTAAGAAGCAAGATGAAGATTTGTATTCTTACCAGTTAAGCACAAAAGTGTTTGAAGAATTAAAACAGCCCCTTGGTATCATGCAAGAATTTCATAAAGAGTATGCAAATAAGGATAAGGATCTTTACCATAAGGATATGGAATTACTTGAATACGATTTACTTTACGGAAATCAGTACACTTATTCTAACGGTTTAACCGCTTACGAACCAGCCAACATGCAGATGGGTATTGATAAAATCAGCCTTTCTTCTATTAAAAAAGAAGCGAATACGGAAAAAACTTATATTGTAACCGGCAAGAATTTTAATCAGTATACAACTATATTCATAAACGATAAACAGGTAAGCACAGAGTTTATAGATGAACATCAAGTAAAAGTTAAGGATGTATCCTTAACCGACGGAGACAGGGTATCATCTGCTCAAGTTGGAGATGACCATATTCCGTTAGCATTTACTAATGAACTGCTCGTGCAAAGCTAATAAATATTATATTTTCCGACATTTTTGCAAACAATGCAATTTATGCAGCACCTAAATATCAGGTGCTGTATTTTTTATTTTATTTTTCCTGTGTAAATAGAAAAAATGAAGGATTGATAATTATTTCTTTCATTTATAGCCCGAAATGGTTTATATTACCATGCGTATTTGCAGTTTTTTTATAGATTTCTTTCTTTTATTCTGTTATGATATTTCCAGCACAATCGGGAGGTACTTATTATGAAAAAGAGAAAAATATCCTTTTCAATGACAATTTTATTATCGTTACTGCTTGGTGTAATAGCAGGTCTCATCCTTCAAAATCATGCTAACATAGCAACAACATATATCCAGCCAGTTGGTACAGTATTTCTAAATCTGCTAAAAATGATTGTTGTACCAGTTGTTCTGTTCTCGATTATCCAAGGTATCATTTCCTTAAAGGATATCAAAAAAGTTGGTTCCATCGGACTTAAGACTGTACTATTTTACTTAGGAACCACTGCATTAGCAGTATTTATAGGCATATTCTTTGCCAACATAACATCTGTAGGAAATGGTTATGTATTAGACAGAACTGCTCTTTCCACTGTGGGAACAGCAGAATCTATCTCTTTTATAGATACACTTGTCAACATGTTTCCTTCTAACTGGGTGGCGCCACTAGTGAATGCTTCCATGCTGCAAGTTATTGTACTTGCACTATTCTTTGGTTTTGGAATCATCCAGGTTGGCGAAAAAGGTAAACCAGTTGCTGATATGGTAGACAGTTTTGCAAGTGTATCCGCAGCTGTTATGGAAAACATTTTAAAGTTATCACCTGTGGGTGTCTTCGCTTTAATTACACCTGTTATTGCAACCAATGGACCAAGTGTTCTATTACCACTGTTAAAACTAATCTTTGTAGTGTATCTTGCAAGTGTCGTTCATATGGTTTTCGTCTACTCTACATGTGTTCGTGTCGTTGGAGGCATAAAACCTGCTACATTTTTCAAGGAAATGTTACCAGCCATGTTATTCGCTTTCTCAAGTGCAAGTTCCATTGGAACACTTCCTATCAATATGGAATGTACAAAGAAATTAGGTGCAAGAAAGGATGTCAGAAGTTTCGTGTTGCCGTTAGGTGCTACCATCAATATGGACGGAACCTGTATCTACCAAGGCGTATGTGCAATCTTTATAGCTCAAATCTTCGGAATCGATCTTGCTATTTCACAGCAGCTTATGATCGTGTTAACTGCTACCCTCGCTTCTGTGGGAACTGCTGGTGTTCCTGGCGCTGGCGTTATCATGCTCACTATGGTATTACAAAGCGCAGGACTTCCACTAGAAGGAATCGCCCTTATTACTGGTGTGGATCGTATTCTAGATATGGCTAGAACCACTGTTAATATTACAGGAGACGCTGCCTGTACATTATGTATCAGCTATTTAGAAGAAAAGAAAGAACGAAGTAACAATCCAGATGATTATGATGATACGACTGTGTATGAAGGTTAGGTTGTAAATAGAGGCAGAATTCGTTGCTTAACAAACGAATTCTGCCTCTTCTTTCATCCAGTTATAAAGCTGTTTTCATTTATGATGTAATTCGCTTTATCCTTTCCTTCACTTCTTCGTCTTGCGTCAAATCATAAACCATCAAATAGCATTCTGCCGCTTCTTGTAAGTGCCCTTTTTTCTCTTCACTTTTTCCAACTTCATACAAAAGTCCCAATGTGTTAGAAGGTGCCGCAACTGGTATCTGCACCCCACTTATCAACTTCTGAAGCTCATAAACATTGTACTTTGTTCGCTGTCTTTCCAACGCATTCTCAAGATACCCCAGTTCACTTTCCGCATTATCCGTCCGAAAAAACAGATTACTGTATTCATATAACGCTTCTGCTATCTTTGGCTCATAGGTCTCTACATAATAGAAGCCAAGATTTCGGTAAAAGCGTGCCATAGTCGCACGACTACACAGATACGGATAAAGAGAAAGTGTATTATTCAGTACCTCTGGCAGCTTTCCTTGCTTTTTCTCTAGCTCAATCTTTGCAAATTTAGCATCCAAATCTACAGGATTCCATCGCTCTGCTTTCTGGTAGGCATCATAAGCTTTTTCCAATTTTCCATCCTCTACAAATTTATTTCCAAGCTCTAAATACCAAAGATTCATAGGTTCTTCCGCTAATTTAAAATCTGAATCCTTCTGATAAAACTGGTATAAGTATAGTTCCATTATATGATTAAAACTAAAACACTTCTCTGTTTGATATTTAAGTTCCAGTTCCGTTAACTGTTCTTCTAAATGCTTCACTACTAATCCCTCCAGCAATCTTTCACAACTATATTCCTTATTACAAAACAAAGAGGCAATTGCACACGATACTGATTCTTTACGCGTACAAACACCTCTTATAATACCTGCAAAATTTCTTTATATCTCAAAATCATACGTTACTTTGTTTTTGCCAGTCTTTTTAGAGGTGTACAAGCACTCATCGGCACTTTTTAATGGATCTGCTGTATTCACAATACTTGATACACCCACACTAATAGAAATATGTGTTCCATTTTCCCACGCCAGCTCATCTACACATCTTCGAATACGTTCTGCCAAGTCTATAACCTCTGTTTTAGTCTTCAGTTCACAAAGCACAACAAATTCTTCTCCTCCATAACGAAAAAACATAGATGTCCTTGGAAGTTCATCTGTAATATTATGAGAAATACGCTCTAACACCATGTCTCCAAAACGATGTCCATATACATCATTACATAGCTTAAAATTATCAATATCAAACATAATGACATAAAATTCCTGTTTCTTTTTCATTAGTGTTCGATACACGACACGAAGTTTAGCTCGATTATAGGTTCCAGTTAAAAAGTCTATCTGACTCTTTTTACGAATTTCTATGGACATTACTAAAATAACCGTAAGAATGATAAAGAAAACAGCAACGCCCCCATAAATTTTCAAACGATTCAATCTTTGTCTAGATTGAATTTTCACATTTTCGGCGTTAATGTTATAAGAATCCAATAAGATTTTAGCACTTTCATCGTTTACTCGTGTTATTTCTCCGCGATACAAATCTAACAATCCATCATGATATTCTTTTATAAAGTCCGTATCTTCATATCCATACAATTGAGCCACTTTTGTAAATTTATCAATATATCTCAATTTCATCGAGGTATACATATACTTATCGCAATACTCCAAAAAGTGCTCAAAACATTCTTGTGCTTTATCTATTTTTCCTTCACTAAGCAAAACATAACTTGATGCCTCATAGTAAGGAAATGCAAAAGTAACAGTGTGCAGAATATTTTTTTTCAGACTTTCATCATCAATCTCATTCAGTAGTCTTTTACTTTCCTTTACATCTCCAAGTCCATGATACGCAAGTGCTTTACTTATTTTTAGACTCAACAGACAGTCTTTAAAATACTCTTGTTTTACCTTTTCTAATTTTGATTCTGCTAACTGTATTGCTTCAAGAGCCTGATCATAATTCCCTCTTTGGGACATACTTTCTGCAAGATTCGTATAAATGTAGATATGATAAATGGTTTCTTCTTCCTCTGTGAGCTTTATATCCAACGCATTCTCCAAGATAGATTCTGCCATATCGTAGGAAGTACCACTAATTAAAGTTGCACTGAGATTTACTGACATTTGTATCATTGCGGCATTGGCATTTTCTTTCTGATAATAGTAAATTGCTTTACACATATACAAAATATTTTCGTATCGCTGGTTTTTTAGCCCATACATAATTGACAATAAGTTACAAGCGTAACCTTTATTCATATTATTTAAAGTCAGATTGTCTAGATACGCACTTAAACACTCTATCTCCTGTTCAAAGTTTTTATCGGTCATTGTAACAGTTTCTGCATATTCTTCAAATTCGCTATTCACATTTCGATTTAAGAACATACTAATAAAAAGTCCACTGAAGAAAATAACCATACTCAGTACGACTATAATTATAATTACCTTCTTTAACTTAGCCTGTTGTTTATCTTTCTTGTTTTCATGTTGTAAAATTTGTTTTCTCATTGTCTTTTGTAGGAAATCTCTTTCTCAAGTATGCAAATATTATAAGTCATTCTGCATAATATCTCAACACCGACTATTTACCATTTTGTACCACAAAAGGATTATTGAAAATATCCCTGTTCTATGGCATACCGAATAATTAAATCAGCTCCTGCCATTCCCATAGCGAATACTGTCATTACAATAACTAGGAAAATTGCACCTGTATCATAAATTACCTCTTCTCTTCTTCTAGATGCATAGAGTAATTCAAGGCCAAGTAAAATAAAAATACAAGGCCAAAACTGAAAGATAACCAAATAACTTACTACTGGAACAAATAAATGGAGTAAAA
>DBKX01000326.1:39872-40072 GCA_002297865.1 Lachnoclostridium sp. UBA739 | reverse complement strand
TTGCTTCTATCTGGTTCACTAGTCTAGTTGCCCGAAGGGAATGACCGCCCATCTCGAAGAAATCATCATGGACACCAATTCGTTCTTCCCCTAATATGGCTGCGAAGATCTCACATAACGTAGCTTCCAATTCTGTACGTGGTGCCAGGTATTCCTTACTGCTCACAGCTTCTGGGTCTGGCAATGCACGTCTATTAAGC
>DBKX01000326.1:0-39849 GCA_002297865.1 Lachnoclostridium sp. UBA739 | reverse complement strand
TGATTTAATGGAATCTCATCAATTTGAAGAATATAAGCTGGAATCATGTAGGCTGGCACTTCACGTTCTAGCTGCCTTGTTATTTTGGCAATGTCTAACTTACTTTCAGATTCTAAGTAAGCGCAGATATTTAAGTCCCCTGTCTTATCCTTCCTGGCAATTACGGCACAGTTTTTAACTTCTGCCTGTTTTCGGATAATACTTTCTATCTCGCCTAATTCAATACGAAAGCCACGTATCTTAACTTGCTGATCCATTCGTCCAAGATACTCGATATTGCCATCTGGAAGCCAGCGTGCAAGGTCCCCGCTTCGGTAGAGTGTGCCTTCTTTGTATGGATTGTTCGTAAATTTCTCCTTGGTCAGTTCTTCTAAATGAATATATCCTTTTGCTACACCTGCACCTGCAATGCATAATTCTCCCGGGATGCCTATTCCTGCAAGGTCATCATTGGCCAAAATATAGGTCTGTGCATTGGCAACTGGTTTTCTAATCAGTACTTTGGCAATATCAGGCTCACAATTGTAATAGGTTGAATAAATACTTGCTTCGGTCGGACCATATGCGTTAATCACTTTCATGTCTGAACCAATCTCATCAGACAGCTCGTAAAGTAACTGCACACTATCCTCACCCAATGCTTCTCCTGCTGCAATAACATATCTTAATCCCTTTATATTTTCTGCAAGTACTCGATTATGCTTCATAGTAGCTAGGAATAGCTGAAACATAGATGGTACAAAGTTCACTACTGTAACGTTATGTTCTCGTATCACCTGACTAATTCTTACAGTATCTTTTTCTGCTCCTGGCTCTGGAAGAACCAATGCTGCGCCTGCTAGTGGAAACCATAAAATTTCACTTGCCGATACATCAAAGCAGTAAGAAGTCTTCTGAAGAATGACATCTTCACTCGTAATTGGATACTGATGCTGTAGCCAATAGATGGTATTTAAAAGACCTCGTTCATAGTTGGCTACTCCTTTTGGCTTTCCTGTTGTTCCTGATGTATAAATTGCATATATAATACGATCTGGATTCTGTACCACCGCTTCTAGCTCTCTTATGCTTTCCTTCCAGTCGATTGTTTCTACATCTAATATGGTAATGCCCTCTAGAACTTCCTTATGCGCATAAGATTCTTTCCCAAATGCTGTAAGTACCGCTTTTGGCTGACAGTCATTTAGGATATAGGCTGTTCTTTCCTTAGGATACTCTGGATCAATTGGCACATAAGCTGCTCCTGCCTTGATAACACCATAGATGGCAATTATCATTTCCATGCTCCTTCTAGCTAAAATGGCAACATAATCACCACTTGCAACTCCTTTATCCTGCAGCATCACTGCTAACTGGCTTGTACGCTTGTCAAACTCCTGATAACTCATCGTTCCTTCTGGAGTAATCAGAGCCGTCTTATCTGGCATCATAGCTGCACGCATCTTAAGAATTTCTGCAAATGACGAAATATAGTCCTCATACTCTACTGCAGTATTATTAAATGCAGTAAGAATCTGCTCTCTTTCGGCTTGTGTAGCTAATTTCAATTTGCTGGTCTTTATATCTAATCCATTCTGCATTTGAAGAAGGATACTTTCTGCAAAATGCAGAATGGTAAAAATCTGGCTTTCACAATATTCATTAGGATTATACATAATACTAAGATTGAGAAACTCATTTCCAGCATTGGCACTAACCGTAATTGGGTAGTTTGTCTGCTCTCTGACTCCTACTGGCATAAGAAGCGGCCGCTCTACATTAGTGCTGCTGTTTAATGCTTTCACATCTACATAGTAGTTTTCATAAGCTAATAACGTCTGGAACAGGTTCGCTCCCAGTTTCGTTAAGTTTGCAATCTCGGCAAGGGAACAGTATTCATATTCGCTGGCTTCATTACAATGTTTCTGAATCTGGCTTAATAACTCTCTTAATGTGGTGCCTTCTTCACATTGCACACGTAACGGCAATGTGTTGATAAACAGACCCACCATGTTATCTATGTCACGAATGGGTGCACTTCTTCCTGATACAACTCGTCCAAATACTACATCCCTCGTATGATTGTAGCTCTGAAGCAAAAGTCCCCATGCAGCCTGGACGATAGTACTAACGGTTACGTAATCATCTCCCATACCCGTTTGTATCTCTTCAATAATTGACATTGGTATCTGGATTCCTGCCTTTGCCACCTGTTCGTCACAAGCTTGTGGCTTTTTAAGAGATGGAACTGTTGAAACACCCTCAAATCCTTCTAAAGCATCTCCGAAAAAGCTTAATGCTTTCTGGCTATCCTGGCTCTCAATCCATTTCGAATATTCTCCGTACTTTGGCTCAATATCACATTCCCATTTGATTTCCTGCTCTAATTGTTCAAATGATTTGCCTTTTAATAAGAACTCATAATACTTCATGAAACTTCCTAAAATAATTGCATTACACCAGCCATCAATGATGATATGGTGCATACACCATATCATCACTTTCTGGTTACCTGGTAATTGAACATAGGAAACTCGCATTAATGGGTCTTTCTGCAGATGAAATCCTCTCTTTACATCTGACTTTTTCAGATTTTCTAGCTTCTCTTTCCATTCTTCCTCTTGGCAGTCCGAGAAATCATAGCTCTGATACTCAATTTCTCTGTCTTTTAGAACAACAAGCAATGGTTTCGTTGCCTTCTTGGAGATAACCATCATACGACATGCTTCATATCTCTTTGACAATAATTTTACGGACTGCCTAATTAAATCCTCTTTGGCATTTTCATTTACACGATAAACACTTTGCAGGATGTAGTTGGTGGAATCCTTCTCCATTTCATCATAGAACAGCATTCCTTCCTGCATCGGTGTCAATGAATAAATATTTTCAATTTTTCCATTCAGTATGCTCCCGGTACCCATTTTTCTGTTTCCTTTCCTTTCGAACAGTTCTTATCTGTTCTTATTCTAATCCTCCAGTAATGAATTGATTAAATCGATGTCGCTGCCTTCCAGTTCAGCAAATACATCTGTTTTAGTCAGAACACTTTCCTTCTGATCTGCACAATAATCAATACAGTTAATCAGGCTTTCTTTATAGAGTTTCGCAAGCTTCTGAATATCTTCTTTCTGATACAGGCTTTCATCGAAGATAAAGTCAATCTGCATAAGTCCATTTGTTTCTCTTGCAATAAAATTAAGGCTGCCTGGAAATTTATTTTCTAATGCAGAGTTCTTTCCAGTACGTTCATAAATACTCTTGGAAGTATCGGTGTCTGTATCTACACTTCCTATATAGTTGAAATAAATATCTGCATACTGTAATGATAATTCTTCTTTCACTAAGCCGAATCCGATTCCACCATCTGGAATGTTACGCATCATATCTTTTGTTTTTACAATTTCTTCGCGAAGATTCTCTTCACACTCAATAATGATTGGACTTGTACATGTAAACCATCCTACGGTACGAGTAACATCTGCTCCTTTTCCAATGTCTTCTCTTCCGTGCTTTTCAAGGTTGATTGCTACGCAGTTCTGATTGGTAAGCTGTTTCACTGCAATACCAAATGCTGCAAGCATCAATTCGTTTGTGTACGTTCCGAAAGCATTTCCTGTATTGTAGAGCAGTCTATCAGTATCCGCTTTTTTCAGGAAAATGGTTGTATTGCCTGTTCCTTCTGCTGGCTCTTTATTCGTCAGCTGAAGACGTCCCTCTTTTACTCGCTGGCTAACTCCTTGCCAGTAGTCTTTCTGCTTTGGAAGCACTTCTGTATCCTTGTACTCAATTAGTAATTTAGACCACTGTTTAAAGGATGTTGTTTTTTCTGGAAGACTTACTGTTTCTCCATTTTCAAGCTGACCTAGAGCAGTTTTGAAGTCCTCAGCAAGAATTCCCCATGAAGCTGTATCCACTACTAAATGGTGTACGGTAAGCATCAGATAGCATTCTGCTCCAATTCGCATAAATACCGCTTTCATTAATGGTCCTTCTTCTAGGTTTATGCTTTCCTGAACTTTGGTGCATTCTGCATCCACACGCTCTAAAAGGTCATGTCCATCTTCCAATTCTAGTTCCACAAAATCATACTTCTTGCTTCGCCTAAAGCTTTGGATGATTAAGTGTTCATCCCTGCACACAGAACGAAGAATGTCATGATGTTTTACTAGTTCATCTAAAGCCATTCTGATTTTTTCTGTATCATCAGGCACTGGTAACATAATGGACTGGTTAAAGTGCCATGGTTTTGCTAGTTTCCATTCAAAGAATTCCTGAAGCATTGGCGTATTGACAACTGGCCCGATTACTTCACGCTGGTCAACGCCGCCAGAGATGACTTTTTTCGCTTCTAAGGCAATCTTGTAAGCAGTCTTTCCTTGCATGATATCCTTTACTGCAATTTCATAACCTAAGTCACGCATCTTAGAAACTACACGCATTGCTTTGATGGAATCTCCACCCTGTTCAAAGAAGTTCGTATAAACACCTACTATCGGAATTTCTAAAGCCTGTGCGATACAAGCACACACAGCCTTTTCTTCTGGAGTTCTCGGTGCTACGTATTCTACCTTAAATGTCTCCGTAATCTCTGGTAATGCTTCTTTATCTACTTTACCGTTACGTGTCATCGGCATATTCTCAATCTGCATCATACGGGCTGGAATCATGTATTCTGGTAGTACTTTCTCTAGGCCATTGCGAACCTCTTCCACCTTGATATTGGTGTCTGCACAATAGTAAGCGCAGATGTATTTTTCCTCATCCTTATCTTCTTTTACAACTGCCACACAGTCACTTATGTGTTCGATATCTTTTACTGCTTTCTCAATCTCACCAGCTTCAATTCGATAACCATGGATTTTTACTTGTTCATCAGCTCTTCCAAGATATTCGATTGTTCCGTCTGGAAGCCATCTTCCCATATCTCCTGTACGATAAAGCCTTGTTCCTGTGTAGATATCCCAGCCAAATAGCTGTTCTGTAAGTTCTGGTTCATTTAGATATCCTCTTGCAATACCTTTTCCACCAACACAGATTTCTCCTGGCATGAACATTCCGCATAAATGATCACCATCCATAATGTAAACACGTTTATTACGAATTGGTTTTCCAATTGGAATGGTGTCAGGTACTGATGCGCCCTTCTTGCATTCCCAGTTGGTTGCACATACGGTTACTTCCGTTGGTCCGTAGGAGTTAATATAATCGCAGGACTTCACTGCCTTTTCCACTACATCTTTACTACTCTTAGAACCAGCGGTTACTACATACTTAGACAACTGGAAGCTGTTCTGTCTAAAGTAAGCTGGTGGGAAATAGGAGATCGTTACACCATTCTTTTCTAGGAAACTCTCCATCTGTTTTTCATCACGAATGATTTCTTCACTTGGAACTACTAATGCTGCACCGTTTGCAAAAGCCATCATCATTTCCCATACAGAACCATCAAATACATAGTTCGCAAACATGAGTATACGGTCTTCTGTGGAAATAGATAAGTCATTTGTCATGTATGATGCAAGATTGGCAACGCCACCATGCTCAATCATAACCCCTTTTGGTTTTCCTGTACTTCCCGATGTGTAGATGATGTAAGCTAAATCTTCTGGCTGATTTACATTGCTTATTTCTACCTCATCCATCCATGTTATATCTGCAAGGTCGATACATGGAATACCTTGTGGCTTGAAGCTTGTGTGATATGTTACGGCAACTTTAGCACCACAATCGTTTTGTATATAACGGATTCTTTCTTCTGGATAAGAAATATCCACTGGAACGTAAGCTGCACCTGCTAAAAGTGTACCAAATACTGCAACAATCATGGATGTACTACGTTCAGTTAATAGAAGCACACTGTCGCCACGTCCTACTCCTGCAGCTTTCAGTTTATTTGCTACAAGTCCAGCATGTCTAACAAATTCTTCATAAGTAAACTTGCTATCCTTGTCAATTACGGCAATTGCCTCTTTGTTTTTCTCTGCCTGTTCTAACAGAATCTCTGTAATGGTACGCTCATTTCCAAGTTCCGTTTTCTGGTTAAACTGGTCTAGAATCTGTGTCTTCTCATCTGTCGTAATCGCATCCAGCTCCTCAATCTTCTTATCTGGATCTGCTACTGCCTGAGACAGAATATTTAAGTAGTGTGTAAGCATCCAGTTCATACTTTCTTCCTTGAAAATATCTGTGCAATATTCTAAATCAATATGATAAGCCCCATTTGCTTCCACCACATTAAAGGTTAAGTCAAACTTAGCGACGGTACTTTCCACTACTGTTCCTGCTACTTCTGACTGCATAAGCTTAAAGTCAACACCTTCGTTATTCTGTAATACGAACATAACGTCAAATAGAGGGTTACGAGACATATCTTCTTTGATATCGATTTGCTCAATCAGTTCTTCGAATGGATAATCCTGATTCTCATATGCCTTTAAGCAAGTATTCTTCATTTCCTTTAAGAAAGAGGCAAATGTCTTATCTTTCTCTGGTTTTCCTCTAAGAGCAAGTGTGTTAACGAACATACCTAACATTTTTTCAGTATCTGGATGGGTTCTTCCACTTACTGGACTACCGATAATGATATCTTCCTGACCACTGTATTTTCCTAATGTCACCATAAGGCCTGCTAATAGAATCATGTACTCTGTAGTACCACTCTCTCTTGCAAGTTTCCTGATCGGTAATGCAAGTTCTTTCGTGGATGACTGATGAACCATTGTTCCATGATAGCTACGCTCACTCGGACGTTTTTTATCTAATGGAAGCTCTAACACTGGAATCTTTCCTTCAAATTCATGAAGCCAGTAGTTTCTCTGAATGCTTAATTCCTTTGTGCGCATCCACTCACTGTAATCTTTATACTGTCTGATATCGTCTGCTAATGTTTCCTTGTTGTACAGTGCCATGAATTCCTTAATGAATCTTCCAGTACTCATACCATCTGTTACAATATGATGAAGGTCGAACATAAGAAGGTAATTCTTTTCTCTCTTCACTAACTGCATTCTTACAAGACAGCCGGATGCTAGGTCAAATGGTTTAATAAATGCGTGCAACAGTTCTTCTTTTGTGCTTGTGCTGTCTTCTGTGTAAGTGAAGTCAGTCTTTCCATTTTCTAATATCTTCTGAACTGGATCACCGTCTATCATAATAAATGCAGTACGAAGAATCTCATGTCTTGCGATCATCTGACTTAGGGCATGTTCTAATTCCTCTTTTTCTACTTGTCCAGAAAGTTCAATTCCCTGTGCCATGTTGTAGAGAATTCCCTTCTCATCCATCTGGGATACTAGATAAATTCTCTTCTGTACAGAAGACATTGGATAATATTCCTTTGGTTCTGCGGTTGGAATCGGCTCATAGGATTCTCTCTGTAAAGACTCCATTCTTCTTGCGAGTGCTTCCACTGTACGGTCTATGAATACGTTACGTAAACCAACTGCAATACCCGTTTCTGTTTCAATCTGGTTTACTAATCGTGTCACACGAAGGGAGTGTCCACCTAACTCAAAGAAGTCATCACGGATACCAACCTGTGTAAGACCTAAGACATTTGCAAAGATCTTGCAGAGCGTTTCTTCCATCTTAGTACGTGGAGCTGTGTATTCATTTCTACGTACTGCAACTGGTGCTGGTAATGCTTTTCTGTCTAATTTTCCATTCTGATTTAATGGCAGTTTTTCAATCTGCATGATATAGGATGGAATCATATAGGATGGAAGTACCTGTTTTAAGCCATCCTCAATTGCTTTTGGATCCATTTTTCCTTCTGCTTCTAGATACGCACAGATACAGTCTTCTTCCATGCTATCCTTTGCCATTACTACAGCGCAGTTGGTGACAGAGTCAAATGCACGTATATGACTTTCGATCTCCCCTAATTCAATACGGAAACCACGAATCTTCACCTGCTGATCCATTCTTCCACAGTACTCAATTGTTCCGTCTAAAAGCCACCTTGCAAGGTCTCCTGTGTGGTAAAGAACGCCATCTCCATAAGGGTTCTGTGTGAAACGTTCTTCTGTAAGTTCTGGAAGATTTACATATCCCTTGGCAACTCCTGTACCACCGATACAGAGTTCGCCTAATGTATTGATTCCACATAAACCATTGTCTGCAATGATGTAAATCTGAGCGTTGCCAACTGGTTTTCCGATATATACTTTTCTATCATCCTTATGACATACACATGCGGTTGCATAGATACTTGCCTCTGTTGGTCCATATGCATTTACTAATTGAATACCATCTGCAACACCTTCTAACAGCTGATAGAATTGCTTAACAGTATCCATCTCTAACGCTTCACCTGCTGCACATACCATTCTAAGACTGGACAGGTTCTTCAAGCTTCCTTGATTAGCTTCCATCGTTGCAAGGAAACTGTTTAACATGGATGGTACAAAGTTCACCATGGTTACCTTGTTCTGATAGATGATTTCTGCAAGTCCCATTGGATCCTTTTCCATGCCTGGTTCTGCGATTACCAGTGTTCCACCTGTTGCAGCGAATAGGAAGATTTCTGTTTCGGACACATCAAATGTATAGTTTGTCTTTAACAAGAAATTTTCATCTTCGCCAAGCTGGTAAGTTTCCTTCATCCAAAACAGTGTATTGAGAAGACCTTTTTCGGTATTCATAACTCCTTTTGGATTTCCAGTAGTTCCTGATGTGTAAATGTAAGAAGCTGCACGTTCTTTATTATCTACACTTTCTAACTTTTCAGTTCCTTCATACAATGCCTCATCTGCAAGGTCAAATATTTTGACCTTCTGACTGTCATCAAGAGAAAGTTTTGCCTGATAAGTACAAACTGCCTTTGGCTTTGCATCATGAATAATAAATGCAACTCTATCCTTTGGATTCTCTGGATCAATTGGAACATATGCAGCACCAATGGTCTGTACTGCATAGATTGCAAGAATCATTTCCATGCTGCGCTTTGCAACAATTGCAACTGCGTCCCCTTGTCCGATTCCTTCTTCTCTAAGCTTGTTTCCTAAGCTGTCAACACGCTGTTTCAGTTCTTGATAGGTCATCTTCTGGTTTCCAAAAACTAAAGCTGTTTTCTCAGGATTCTTTTCTGCTCTTATGCTCAGTAAGTTTCCGATTGAATTTTCTGCTCCTTCATATGTGGCGGATGTCTTATTAAAGGTTTCTTTAACCTTCTCAATCTCTTCTTTATCTGCTGTTACAATATCCGATACTTTCTTCTCTGGTTCTGCTGCCATCTGTTCTAAGATGGTATGCATTTTTACTAAAATGCTGTCTGCCTCAGAATCGGTATATACACTCGGATCAAACATTACCTCGATACGGTAGCCATCCTGTGTGTTATAGGCAATCATGTTAAATGGGTAACTTGTCTGCTCTCTTGCTGCCTCTGTTGTTATGGTAAATGGCAGTTCAACATTCATTCGTTCTCCATCTACAAAATAGTTCTCATAGACGAATAACGTATTCACTAATCCATTTTTAATGTAGGAATTAGACTGAATTTCTGCAAGGGAACAATGTTCGTAGCTGCTTGTTTCCTCGCTCTGGTTCTGCATGTTCTGTAATAATTGTGCTACTGTTGTTTCTTTTGTTCTGGTAACTCGTACAGGAATTGTGTTAATGAACATTCCGACGATAGACTGAGCGTCTTTTACTGGAACATTTCTTCCTGATGTTACCTTGCCAAATACTACGTCATCTATATAATGAAGGCTCTGTAACGCAATACCCCACGCAGTTTCAAAGATTGTGTTATCTGTTACCTGATATTTTGCACCTAGTTCTTTTATCTTGGCTGCTGTGTCTATAGAAACGTTAATGCCTAAGCGCTTTGACTCTTCTTCACATGGTTTCGCAATTCCAAGACCAGGAACGTCTACTGCATGATCATAACCTTCTAATACTCGATTCCAATACTTGTACCCTTCCTCTTTTGGAGAGTTTTCAAGCCAATCAATAAAATCTAAATAAGTTGAAGCATTACCTTCCAGCTCTCTATCGATTCTTACTTCCATTTCTTCTTGTGTTGTGCCGTTAATCAGATCACTATAATAACGCAAGAAGTCACCTAAGATAATTGAGGTACACCAGCCATCCATAATTACATGATGATATGTAAATACCAGTTTGTATTCTTTCTCTTCCGTTCTTACACATCTTATGCGAATTAAGGAATCCTTCTGCAAATCAAAACCACGTTTTACTTCATCGCTTAACAGCTTTTTATAATCTATATCACTTTCCTTGTAATCATAATATTCAAAATCCGCTGACCTTGTCTTCAAGATAACCTGCAGTGGTCTTGATACTTTATTGCAGACAATCGCAGTTCTTAATGCACCATGTCTTCTGATGAGCAGTTCCACTGCTGCTTTTACTTTTTCTACATCTAATTCACCTTGCACGTTAAATACGCTCTGAACCACATAGTTTGTTGACTTTGGGTTCATAAGAAAGTGATAAATCATTCCCTCTTGTAGTGGTGTTACTGAAACAATATTGGCAATCGAGCCATTAACTGTATTCCTCATACTTTCACTCCTTGCATTGTATCAATCCATTTTCTCTGTTTGCATATTGGGTGTTCCTCTGGTTCTCTCTTTCTCCTAGAGGAACACCCTTATTAGTAAATGCAGCATGATTTAAATCATGTGCTACTGAAATAATAAATTAATAATATCTAAGTCGTTGCTTGTAATCTCCTTAGCCCTCATATCGGTGAGCGTCTTCTTGCTTTCTTTTTGCTCTGCACAATAACGGACAATATCTGATACCGAATCAATAAACAGCTTTTGTAATTTCTGTATTGTGCTTTCTTTATACAATCCACTGTCATAAGCAATGGTAAAATGAAGCTCACCATTTACAATAGAACCATTAAAGCTTATGTTTCCTGGAAGCCTGTTACTGCTTCCGATATTTTCGCCTGTTGCAATTGGCAGTTCTTTTGCCTCTTTAAATTCTCCAAAGTAGTTAAAATACACATCTGCTGCTGCATTTTCACCGAAAAATCCACATCCTAATCCACCATCAGGTATAGAATGAAGAATATCTTTATTCACCGTGATACTGTTAGGAATATCCTGACAGCAGTCTAAAATTGCATAATAGGAAGCAGTAAACCATCCTACCGTCCTATCTATATTGATTTTCTCTTCCAGCGTTTCTCTTCCGTGGCCTTCCATGCAGACCGCTAATTTTTCCTGACCTGTTAAAGCTCCAGCTGCCAGTCCTAATGCACTAAGAAGCATATCTTCCACTTCCGTATGGAACTCCTTCAACGCCTCATGTGTAAGAAGGGTTGTCACTTCTTCATCAATTGTAAAATACAGTTCTTTCATGCTATGTTCTGCATGGACTTTACTTTCCTCCATATCGTAAACAATTCCATAATCGGACACTTGCTCCTTCACCTTTGTCCAATAGGATTCTACAGATGTTCCTGCCTGCTGTTCACCATATCTGTTAAGGTACTGGCTCCATTCGATAAAGGATGCTGTTTTCTTAGGAAGTACAATTTTTCTTCCTTCCCTAAGTGCTGCTAAGGCTTCATTTAAATCCTCAATGATAATTCGGAAGGATACTGCATCCACAATCAGATGATGAATGCATAAGAACAGATAGTTGGTTTCTAATCCTTCATAAAGTACAGCTTTCACAAGTGGCCCTTGTTCCAGATCCATGCTCGTTTGCACTTCATCTGCAATCTGTCTGGTCTTCACTGTAACATCCTGGCTGCCATCAAGAACTATGCAGCCAAGTTCAAATCCTGCATTTTCTTTCGTACTTAACACCTGTAAAGAACCATTTTTGTAAACGGCATGCAACATGTCATGTTGATGAACAATTGCCTCAAGTGCCTGTCTTGCCTGCTGCTCTGTACAGTTGCCTGCATCAATTACTATCGACTGGTTAAAGTGTTCTGGGTTTGCTAATTTCCATCTTTCATATTCCTTAAGCATTGGAGTTGCTGGCACTTGTCCAGTTACTTCCCCTTGGTTATACTCAAATCCTTTCACCTTTGTTAAGCTGTTCGCGATAGTTCTTGGCGTACGTCCCCTCATAATCTCCTTTAAGGAAACCTCATAGCCTGCCTCTCTTAATAGGGAAATGATGCGAATCGCCTTAATCGAGTCTCCTCCCATTTCAAAAAAGCTTTCATCTGTTCCAATCTCTGCAATATCCAGTATTTTCGTAAATGCATCACATACTGCTCTTTCCTTCTCATTTTCTGGTAAAAGAATCTCCCGTCTGGATAAGGCCTCATCTGTGTAGGCTAGCAATGCTTTCTTATCGGTCTTTCCACTGCTGTTCACAGGTATCTCGTTAACCTGCATCAGATAGGATGGAATCATATATTCTGGCAACTGTTTTCTTAGGCATTCCTTTACCGTATTGACACCTATTGTCTGATTCGATACGTAGAATCCGTATAATGATTTCTCATGATATTGATTCTCCTTATATAATACTTCGCAAACAGTCACTCCGTCAATTTGCAATATCACATTTTTGATTTCATTTAACTCGATTCTGTATCCTCGAATCTTAACCTGTTCATCTATCCTTCCCAGATACTCAATATTACCGTCTGGAAGCCATCTTCCCATATCTCCAGTTCGATACATCTTTCCTTCACTCAGTGGATTTTGTACAAATGCTTTAGCCGTCAATTCATCTCTGTTTACATATCCATCTGCCAAACCTTCTCCTGCGATGCAGATTTCACCTGGAACTTTAATACCGCATAACTGGTTCTCTTCCATAATGTAAACCTGTTTGTTTCGGATTGGTTTTCCAATAGCGATAGTGTCTGGTACTGAGTCTCCTTTTCTTATAAACCAGTTTGTGGCACAGACTGTTGTTTCTGTTGGTCCATAAGAATTTATATAATCACTGTTTTGTATCGCCTTTTGCACTACATCATGACTACTTGAAGAACCTGCTGTGACTACAAACTTTGATAGTACAATCTGGCTTTGCAGATAGTATGCTGGTGGGAAGTAAGATATCGTAACTCCCATTTTTTCTACAAAGTCCTTCATAAGCTCTGGATCATGAACCATGTCATCCGTTGGAATCACAAGTGGTACTCCGTTGTAACCCGCCATAAACATTTCCCATATCGAACCATCAAATACATAATTCGCAAACATCATAATCTTGTCTGATGCTTCGATATCCAAATCGTATCTTAGGTAATCCACAAGGCTTTCTGCTGCTTTATGTGAAATCATAACTCCTTTTGGCTTACCGCTGCTTCCAGACGTGTAGATAATATAGGCAAGGTCTTCTGGACAATTCACATTCACAACCTCATCCACTAACTCTGGTTTTAGTTCCTCTAGTGTAAGTTTTGGCAAGGCTGTTTCTACAGCAGCATAACAGCTTACTACTGCCTTTACATCACTGTCTTCTAGAATCTGATTTCTTCTTTCTTCTGGTGCATCATTTCCAACTGGAACATAGACACCTCCTGATAAGAAAATACCAAAGATAGCACAAACTAATTCCGTACTCCGCTCTGCCACAAGTGCTACTCTGTCACCTCTCTGGATGCCAAGTTTACGAAGCTTATCTGCAATCTGGTTCGCTCTCTCATAAAACTGATGGTAAGTAACTGTGTGTTCTTGTGAAATCAATGCAATTCTATCCGCCATTTCTGGTCTTTGTACAAGTTCTTTTAGTAAGGTATTCAAAGTCTTATAGGATAATGGATTCACTGGCTGATTAAATTCTGTACAAATCAGCTGTTCTTCCTTAGGAGAAGCACTTCGGATATCTCCAATACAGCATTCTGGGTTCAATGCTACCTGTCGTAAAACCGTAATAAAGTGTTCAAGGAACAGCTCTGCACTATCCTTCTTATATAAATCACTGTTATACTCAAGTCCTAATGCAATCTCTCCTGTATTGTAGTATACATAAAATGTCAGGTCGAACTTGGACACACGAATCTCTGATTCCGCTCTTATTACTTTAAGGTCATTAAAATTAGCCTGTACTGCTTCGTTGTTCTGAACAACTAGCATGACATCGAACAAAGGATTTCTTGACAAATCTCTGTCTGTCACAACCTCTTCCACAATTTCCTCTAGGGTAAATTCCTGGTTGTCATATGCCTGTAAGCAGACTTCTTTGATTTCTCCTAAGAACTTAGAGAAGGTCTTTTTCTTCTCTGGCTTTCCACGAAGCGGCAATGTGTTGACAAACATACCGAGCATGGATTCTGTATCTTCATGTGTTCTTCCACTAAATGGACTTCCCACAATAATGTCTTCCTGTCTGCTGTATTGTCCAAGCAGCACTTGAAGGGTTGCAAGGTAAAACATAAATTCTGTACAATCCTCTTTTGCTGTAAATGCTCGAATATCCTGTGCTAACTCCTCATCTACTGTCATGTGTACCGTCTGGCCTTCATGAGACTGTTCACTCTGTCTTGGATAATCAAGAGGCATCTCTAATACTGGAAGTTCCCCTTCTAAATGGCTTAACCAGTACTGTTTCTGCCCTTCCATATCCTTAGTTGCAATCCATTCACTGTAATCTTTATACTGTCTTTCAGGTGGCGTCACCGTTTCTCCATTGTAAAGTGCTATAAACTCTCTTATAAAGTTTCCAACACTCATGCCATCCCCAATTATATGGTGAATATCTAGTAATAAAAGATAGCTTTCTGTCTGCTTCACAAGTTCCATTCGGATTAGCGGATCATTTTCCAGATCAAACGGCTGGACAAACTGATGAATCAGTTCGATTTCCTCTCTATCCTCCTTATCTTCCACAAAGGTAAATGGTGCTGTACGGTCTTCTAATACCTTCTGAACAAGTGCCCCCTCCTGCATCAAGAATTGGGTTCTGAGTATCTCATGGTTTCTTACCAATTGGGTAAATGCTTCTTCTAAGCGTTCCTTCACGACATTTCCTTCTAAGCGGATTACCTGTGGCATGTTGTAAAGGATACCTTCCTTATCGAGCTGAGATGCCAGATACACCTGTTTCTGAACAGAGGACATTGGATAGAATTCCTTTACTTTGGCTGTTGGAATGTGCTGTAAATCTTCCTGCTCCTCGCTTGCAATGGTTTCTGTAAGTTCTTCCACAATCTTGGCAAGTTCCTTTGGAGTTCTTTCTTTGAAAATGTCTTTCAGGCCCACTTTCACGCCTAATTCCTGTTCTATGCGGTTTGCAAGTCGGTTGGCTCGCAGGGAATGTCCTCCTAACAGGAAGAAATCATCGTCACGTCCAACCTTATCAATTCCAAGAATCTCTTCAAAAATCTGGCTTATCACAGTTTCCTGTTTTCCTTGTGGTACTTGGTAGTGTTCCCCAGTTTTCATTCGTCCCTTATCTTTTGGCAACGCCTTACGGTTCAGTTTTCCATTGCCAGTCAACGGAATCTCGTCTATCTGCATCATATACGATGGAAGCATATATTCTGGAAGCTTTTCCTTTAACTGTTCTCTTACTTTGGCTAAATCCAGCTGTTTACTGGAAACAACATATGCATGAATGGATTTATCTCCTGTTTCATCTGTGTGAGCAATTACAGCACAGTCTTTTACGTCTTTCTGGCCTCGCAGTACACTTTCAATCTCTTTTAACTCAATTCTAAAGCCTCGAATCTTAACCTGTTCATCCATTCTGCCCATATACACAATATTTCCGTCTGGAAGCCATCTTGCCAAGTCTCCTGTACGGTACAGCCTTCCTGTTCCGTATGGATTGTTAACAAACTTCTCTTTTGTCATATCTGGAAGGTTCACATAACCCTTGGCAACGCCAGCACCGCCGATACACAGCTCACCTGGTACTCCGATTCCTGCAAGTGCATCTTGGTTTTGAATGTACACCTTGCCGTTATCCACTGGCTTACCAATGGTAACCTTCTTAGTTCCTCTTATACAGTCATAATAGGTTGCGTAAATACTTGCCTCGGTAGGACCATATGCATTTACAATGAGAAACTCATCATTAATGCCTGTCATAAGTTTATAGAACTGTGTAACGCTATCGGCTCCTAACGCCTCCCCAGCAGCAATTACATAACGCAGACCCGCAAGCTTTTTAGCAAGCTTTGGATTGTCTTGTGCCGTAGAAATAAATAACTGTAGCATGGATGGAACGAAGTTTACTACTGTAATGCTATACTGTTCAATTAACTCACTGATTCTCTCTGGATCTTTTTCCGCTCCTGGTTCTGGCAATACTAAGGCTGCTCCCGCTACAGTAAACCAGAATATTTCGCTGGCAGAAACATCAAAGCAATATGATGTTTTCTGAAGAATCGTGTCATTTTCCCCAAGAGTATATCTAGACTGTAAACTGTACATAATGTTCAGCAGTCCTCGCTGATAGTTCATAACACCTTTTGGTTCTCCTGTTGTTCCTGATGTGTATATCGCATATAGAATCCGATCCGCATCATATGCCACTGGCTGAAAGACATTTGTTGCTTTCATGCTTTCCTTGTCTGCTAAGTCTAATACCTGATAACCTTGTTTGCAATCGCCATGATAAACCAGTACCATAGCTGGTCTGCAGTCTTTTAGAATGTACTCGATCCTCTCTTCTGGATAACGTGGATCAATTGGCACATAGGCAGCGCCTGCCCTTACCGCCCCGTAAATTGCAATCATCATTTCTATGCTTCGTTCTGTAATGACAGCTACATAATCACCTGGTTTTACCCCTCGCTCTTGAAGTACTGCTGCTAAATCGGTTACCTGCTTATTAAACTCTTCATAGGTCACTTGCCGCTCTGGACTAATCAGTGCGATCTTGTGTGGAATTCGTTCTGCCTGTTTTTCTAACAGGCTGCTAAATGAGTTTTCATACTCTTTATAACCTCTGTCCGTTTCATTGAATTGCGTTAGGATACGTTTTTTTTCTTCCTCCGTTACCAATGTCAATGCACTAACCTTCTGTTGTAGATTTTCTGCCATCTGCATAAGAATCTGTTCAAAATGAACCAGAATCCGCTCGATTTGTGTGTCTGCATATTCATTTGGATTATAGAGCAGTTCTGCATGCAGCTGATTCCCACTCATATTCATGCTAAGTGTTAATGGGTACTCTGTCTGCTCCCTTGCGTAAACAGGCTGGGCCTTAAGTGCATATTCACTTTGTCCTGTTACATTTTCCTTAACGTAGTAGTTTTCAAATGCATATAAGCTTCCAACTTGACCATTTTCAATGCCAGCCCGCTTTTTAATGTCTGCCAGACTTACTGTTGCATACTGTTCGGAATCATTATCTGCTTCTTTTACTTGCGCTAAAAGTTCCTGAATGGTTACTTCGTCACTACTCATAATCCTTGATGGAACAGTGTTGACAAATAGTCCTGCTATCTCTTGTACATCTTTTACTGGAACATTTCTTCCAGAGGTTACTTTATCGAATATGATATCATCTGTTTTATTATATCTTTGAAGCAGAATACCCCAGGCTGTTTCACAGAAGGTACTTGCCGTTACTTCCTGTTCGGACATCAAGTGTTTCATGCCTTCGGTAATCTCTGGCTTAATCACAATGCTGTAACGTTTCATTTGTTCTTTGGAAGCCTCTGCCGGCTCATCTGCTGGAATGGATGATTCATTTTCATAGGCTTCTAGCTGTCTATCCCAGTACTCATATGCTTCGCTTGTCTTTGCCTGCTCTAGATACTGTACGTAGCGGCTGTATGGTGTCATAGCCTGACTGGCAGCTCTTGCTTCCTCAACTAGCTTATCGTAGGATTCCCCTCGGTTTCGTTTTTCATAATAAGAGAACAGATCTCCTAGAATCAAACTCATACACCATCCATCCAGAATGATATGATGGAAACTTAGAAGCATTTGGCTCTTTCCTTCTGCTAATCTGATAAAATGCATTCGGATTAACATATCCTGTTCAAAGTCAAATCCTCTCTCTAAGTCCTTCTGGCGTAGTTCTTCTGCCATTTGCATGGCTTTGTCTAGTGAATACGCTGTGTAATCTGCCTCTGTGAATTCCAGTGGTCTTCCTGTGCTAGTAACCTGTAGTGGTCTAGGCATGTTGTTGTAGAAAATTGCGGTTGTTAGCACTGGATGCTTTTCTATCATCAACGAAAATGCTTCCTTCAGATAGTTTGCATCTACCTGTCCCTGTAGCTCGTATACCGCCTGAATCACATAATTTTGTGTATCTTCCTGTACCTGACAGGATAGCAGCATACCTTCTTGCATGGACGTTAAGCCATAAATATCGGTTACATTTGCTGTGCCGAGTGCTTTTTCTATCTGTACAAGTTCTTCTCGTTTCAGGTCATTTGCCGTAAAGTCTGATACGGTCTTTGTAACCTGTGCAGCTGTACAGCAGTGTCTGCTAATCTCTTGTAGTACTTTCTTATACTGTTCTATAAATTCGTTTATCTGATTCTTGGATAACAGCATCTGGTTGTAGATAACGGTATATACCAGTTTTCCATTCTGCACGGCTCCATTCATCGAGATATCCCATGGCAGTTTATTTTCCCTTGCAATCATCTGGCCAGCTGGCAGGTGATGTGGATTGTATTCATCTGTGACTTTACCATGGTAATTAAAGCTGAGTACCAGTTGTTCTGCAATCCTAGACTCATTCAGAAGACCAAAGCTTCTTCCACAGGATGGTACTTTTCGCATGGTATCTTTTGTGCTAATGATACAGTCTTCCAGGTTTTCCCCTGTCTCAAATACTAATGGATATAAAGTTGTAAACCAGCCTACGGTACGGTCTGTTTCAAGGCCTTCTTGCAGCTCTTCCCTTCCATGTCCTTCCATCCAGATTCCTGTCTTCTTACTATGGAATGTCTGGCAGACTGCTTTTATGAATCCACTGATCAGAAGTTCTTCTGGTTTCGTCCCATATGGGCGGTTAGCGGATTTCAGAAGTTTCGCTGTTAATTCTTCCTCTAGGCTAAAGCAGATTGTCTGGTTACCAGTCTCCATGGTTTCGCATTTATTTATCTGGTCGTACTGAACGGACTCTAGCTGTTTTATCATCTGAATCCAATATGGCTTATCTTTCTTTGCATTTTCTTTGCATACTCCCGACAGAACACTAGCCCATTGCTGATAGGATGCTGTTTTCTTAGGAAGCACAATCTCTTTTCCATCTTCTAACTGATTGCAAGCCGTCTTAAGATCCTGTGCTAGAATGCTAAAGGACACACCATCTACTACTAAATGATGAACGATGAGCAGTACAAAGTTTTCCTTCTGCTTAGCTTTTTTGTCCGTGCAAGCACCACCGAAATTCTTTTCATTTTGGAAATACACTGCATGAACCATTGGTCCATGTAACAAATCCATGCTTGCCTGCTGTTCTTCACAGATACGATACATTTCCTCCTGTGTCTGTATGCCGTAATCGCAGACTTCCATCTTATAAAGCTGTTCACTGCTCTTTGCTTCCTCCATGGAACGTATCACTAGTTTTCCATTCTGATATACGGCACGTAACATATCATGATGTCCTACTAATGCCTTAAGTGCCTCTCTTACCTGTACCTCACTAGCTCCTCCAACAAAGATGAGCATAGACTGGTTAAAATGCTCTTTCTTCTGAAGATTCCATTCTACAAAAGACTTAAGCACTGGCACTGGTACTACTTCACCTGTTATCTCACCCTGTTCATAATGTGTTTCTTCTTTTCTAGTCAGTACTTTCGCAATATTCTTCGGTGTTCTTCCTTCCATCACCTGTTTTAAGCTGATTTCATACCCAGCTTGTCTAAGCATAGAAATAATGCGGATTGCCTTAATGGAATCTCCACCAAGTGAAAAGAATCCATCTTCTACACCAACACGGTCAATTCCAAGAATCTCTTCATACAAATGACATACGGTTTCTTCCTCTTGATTCTTAGGTGCTGCATAGGAGTTTTCGCTCATCGCCTCAATCCAAGGAAGTTTTCTCTTATCGAGCTTTCCATTGTTTGTAATCGGAATCCTGTCAATCTGCATCAGATAAGATGGAATCATGTATTCTGGCAGGAACTCCGATAATGCTTCACGAATTGCCTGTCCTTCCACTTTCTTATCTGCTACATAATAAGCGCTGACTGCCTTGCTTCCCTGTTCTTCACGAATGGTAACCGCACAGTCTTTAATGTCCTCCAACTGACGGATGCTGCTTTCAATTTCACCTAGCTCAATACGGAATCCACGAATTTTCACCTGTTCATCAAGTCTTCCAAGATACCTAACTGTACCATCGCTATTCCATCTAGCCAAGTCTCCACTATGATAAAGCATGCCTTCTCCAAATGGATTCTTCGTAAACTTCTGGGCTGTCAGTTCTGGAAGATTCAGATATCCCTTTGCCACTCCTTCGCCTGTGATGCACAATTCTCCAGGAATGCCAATTCCACATTGCTTATTCCCCTGTAAAATGTAGAGTTTCGCATTTCCTACTGGCTTTCCAATCGGAACACTCTCCATATGTTCATGGCAGTTGTAATAAGCAGAATAAATACTGGCTTCCGTTGGACCATAAATGTTTGCCAGCTTCATGCTGCTCTCAATCTTTCTAGCAACCTGATAGAATTCATCTACAATTCCCACTGTAAGCGCTTCCCCTGCTGCAATCACATGTTTTAGCCCTCGTATCTTTTGAAGCAGTGTCTCGTTATGGCTAATGCTTCCCAAAAAGGCTGATAGCATAGAAGGCACAAAATCAATTACGGTAACACCATATCGTTCAATTGCCTCAGCGATAGCTGCGGGGTCTTTCTCCACTTCTGGCTCTGGAATTACAAGGCTTGCTCCTGCATAACACCACCAGAACAGTTCGCTGGCAGACACATCGAATACATAGGTTGTTTTCTGCATAATTGCATCCTCTTTACCAAGTGGATACTCCTTCTGCATCCAGCTGATTAAATTCCATAATCCCTTATGCTGGTTTACAACTCCCTTAGGTTTTCCTGTTGTTCCAGACGTATAGATACAGTAAATAGGGTCTGTCCCTTTATTGATGATTCCGAGATTACTCGTTTCACCTTCCCACATACTGTTCTGTTCTAAATCAAGAACTGGCACATCCACATTTTCCAGTTCTTGTGACTGGTAGACCAGAATTGCTTTTGGTTTGCAATCATTTACAATATACTGAATACGCTCTTGTGGATAATCCACATTAACGGGAACATAAGCAGCTCCTGTTTTCAGTACTGCGAAGATTGCCAGCACCATTTCCATGCTTCGCTGGGCTAAGATTACGACAAAGTCACCAGGTCCGATAAATTGGCTTTGGAGATTATATGCTAACCCATTTGCTTTCTCATTAAACTGTCTATAGGAAAGTATTCTGTCTTTGAACAGAATTGCATTTCTATCTGGAGTCTTGGCAGCCATATCCTCTAATGCCTGAATGATTGTTCTTCCTTGCTGGCATGAGAATTCGCTACGATTGAACAAACCATCTATCTTTTGCTTATCTTGGGCACTGCACATATCCACATTCTTTAGCAGGATGTCCGGATTATTCACAAATCTATTAATTAATCCAACATAATTCGTTAATATCAAGTCTACCTCACAGTTATGATAGCTGACTGGATTATAGAGCAGTTCAATGGTCAGTTCTCCTTCATAGACTCCAGCACGAACTGTGATATCATAACTAGTTTCCTCATCTACAAAATCACGCTTATAGGTAAATGGCTGTTCTCCAGCATTTAAAGCATCTGGATAGTTTTCATATACCACCAGTGTTCGTAACATATCTGCTTCCAATCCTGCATCTTGCATCACATCTGGCAAGGAACAAGCTGAGTACTCTGAACTGGCATTGGATTGCTTCTGTATTTTCTGCATGATAGAAAGCATGGATTCGTCGTTTGATAACTGAAGTCTTACAGGAACAGTATTTACAAACATACCAATAATTCGGTCGATATCTTCTAGTGGCACTTCACGTCCAGAAACCATTTTGGCGAATAGTACGTCATCCACGTTATTATATTGTTTTAGGAGAATTCCCCAGGCTCCTTCCATCAGATTGCTCATGGTTAAATGGCAAGAAGCTAATACGGTATGAATCAGTGCTGTTCTCTCTTTATTAAATGTTGTACTTGCTGCTTTCTGTTTCAGATTTCTCTCTTCTGATATATTTGATATGGAATGAATTATGGAATTACCGTCGTACTCACTCAGAAGCTGCTTCCAATACTTTTTATCTGTCACATAATCTCTAGTCTGCAATAGTCTGCTGTAATCTTTAAACTGCCCACACTTTTTTTCCTTCTGCCCTTTGCAAACATATTCTTTTCCTGCCCCGGTTAATAGTCTCTTATAATACTCCTGTAATTCACTCATAAAGATACTGATTGACCATCCATCCATTGCAATATGGTGGAATGTCAGAATGAATTGATATTCTTTTTCTTCTCTCTGAATGCATGCAGCCCTGATTAATGGACCTTTGTCCAGTTCAAATTTCAATAATCGGTTCTGCTCTAAAAATTCAGCTAGATGTTTTTCTTTTTCCTCATCTTTTAAATGCCTATAATCCATGTAGGTTATTGGCACATTTTTATCTTTGCATACTATCTGGTACGCACCACTCCACTCACTTTCGTAGATTGCTGAGTGTAATGAAGAATGGTTCTGCACTAAATATGCAATGGCTTGTTTTAGAATCTCTCGTTCTAATTCTCCCTCTAATGTAAAACCAGCCTGAATCTGGTACGCTGTAGTTTCTGGATACCTATTACAATGAAACAGAATTCCCTCTTGAAGTGGTGTTAGTGGAATGATTTCTTCAACATCTGGATACCGTTTCTGAATCAAACTAAGATCCCTGTCTTGTAAACCTTCCGCATCATAATCTGAAATGGTTTTATATTCTTCCTTTCTGCTCATGCATACAGTAACCACATCTTCTAGCGCTGACTGATACGCTCTTGCGAATTTTTGAATGGTTTCTGTTTCTACTGCATATTCATCATAAGAGATTACGAAACGTAATACTTTGCCAGACACTTCCCCATTCATTGTAATGATTCCTGGAAGACGGTTGCAGTCTGCAACGCTTAACCCATCCAGAATAGATGTTCCATCTACTACTCCAAGGTAATTAAAGAAAATATCGGCACCAAACAGAGTGCCTCCTCTAAGGATTCCGTATCCAACACCTCGATTCGGAACTGCTCTTAACATCTCTTTTGTATTCACAATCTGCGTTTCTATATCGTCATATGTCTGAAGAACTACTGGATACATACTGGTAAACCAGCCGACTGTGCGATCAATAGTGATATCTTTTGCCAGCTTTTCACGTCCATGACCTTCCATTCCCACAGCAATACAGTGCTGCCCAGTAAGGTTACGCACTGCCTTTCCTAATGCGGCTAATAGCAGGTCATTCATTCCAGTATGATAAGTTCTCGCTGAGTTATGAAGCAGGTTCGCAGTCATTTCTTCTGTAAAATAAATCTCCGTATTCTGATAACATCTTTCTGCCTTTTCATGAACGAAAGGTAGTCCTCCTTCTGCCAAGCGATTCTCTACATCTTTCCAGTAGGATTCCTCCCGTTTTAATGTATCACTTTCTGCATATTGCTTATTTGCTTGACTCCATTGTTTGAATGATGCAGTCTTGCTTATAAATGTAATATTCTTGCTATGCTGCATCTGAGAAAGCCCTGTACTTAAATCATCCAACAAGATTCTCCACGATACACCATCCATAATCAGATGGTGCGCACATAGAAATAGATGGGATTTCTTTTCTCCCATAAAATAAATGGCTTTTAGTAATGGTCCTTTCTCTAAGTCAAAACTCTCATTACATGCATTTTTAAACTGTGTTACCTCTTCAAAATCATTTTCTAAGGAATTTATCTCAATACATTTCAGTTCTACTGGTTCACTCTCTGCAATGGAAAGTACCTCTAGCGTACCATTTCTGTAAACACCTCTTAACATATCATGATGTTCATAGATTGTATTTAATACATCACAGATATCATCAGGGTCGGCATTAAGTTCCATCATAATGGACTGGTTATAATATTCCTCTTTTTTAAGGTGCCAGTTCTGGAACGTCTTAATGATTGGAGTCGCTTCTACTTTACCAAAAAATTCTCCTTGCTCATATTCCACTTTCTTTTTAAGAATTCCTGCTGCGATTTCTGCGATAGTTCCTTCTTCCATGATGCGAGCTAATCCGATTTCATATCCACTCTCACGAATCTTGGACATTACTCGGATTGCTTTAATGGAATCTCCACCTAAACTGATAAAATTGTCGCTAGTACTTACCCTGTTCTTTCCCAGCACCTCTCCAAACACTGTACATATCAGCTCTTCTTCCTCTGTTACGGGTTCTACATACACTTTCTGCTCAACCAGCTCAATCTGGTCAAGTGCTCTTCTATCCAGCTTTCCATTTGTTGTAACAGGAATCTCCTCGATACGCACCATGAATGATGTCAGCATGTAGACTGGAAGATGATTCTCCAATTCACTTCGTAGCTCTGATACAAGCCATTGGTAATCCGCCACATAAAATGCAGCAAGCATCTTGTCTCCATTCTGGTTCTCCTTAACAATGACTGCTACATCCTTTATTCCATTGATTCTTCGGAATGCATTTTCCACTTCCCCAAGTTCAATTCGATAACCGCGAATTTTTACCTGCGAATCCATTCTTCCTAGATACTCTACCTTACCATCTGGCATCCATCTGGCAAGGTCGCCACTATGGTATAAGGTTCCTTCCCCAAAAGGATTAACTGTAAACTTCTCCTGTGTCAATTCTTCAAGATTCAGATACCCCTTTGCCACACCAGCTCCCGCAATACACAATTCTCCTGTCTCACCTATTCCGCACAACACCCCGTCCCTTATTATGTAGAGCTTCCCATTCCCGATCGGCTTTCCAATTGGCACTTTATCCATTCCCTCACTGCAATAGCAATAGGAAGAATAAATACTGGCTTCTGTTGGCCCATAGATATTTACTAGAGACATACCTAACTGATTCTGCTTTGCAACCTCATAAAATTCATTTACAACTTCTGTATATAATGCTTCACCCGCTGCCATTACATATCTAAGACTTCCTAGGCACTTTGCCAAATTGCCGTACTCCTTCGCTATCATAAGAAATGCGGATAGCATGGATGGTACGAAATCAATTACGGTAACGTGATCCTTCTCAATCACTTCTATCATACGACCTGGATCTTTCTCAACTCCTGGTTCTGCAATAGATAATGTAGCCCCTGCCAGTACAAACCATAAGATTTCACTTGCCGATACATCAAATACAAAAGTTGTCTTCTGCAGAATAACATCATTCTTCCCTAGTGGAAATTCGCTTTGCATCCACTGTATCACATTCAAAAGTCCTTTATGATAATTCATAACTCCCTTTGGTCTTCCTGTTGTTCCTGAAGTGTAAATACAATAGATAAGCTGATCATCCACACACTCCGTATCTGGAAGCTTTTCATATTTCTCATGAAAAGGGAATTTCTCCAGTGATACTGAATATACGGAACTTTCCAGTTTTGTACCGTATGTCAAAATCGCCTTCGGCTTACAATCTTCCAAAATGTAGTCTAATCGTTCTTTCTCATACATAGGGCTAAGTGGAACATAAACAGCCCCTGCTCGTAGCACTGCATAGATTGCTACAATCATCTCTACACTTCGTTCTGCATAGATTCCAACAAAGTCTCCCGGCTTTACCTCATTCTCGACTAAATGCCCAGCAAGTGCCTCTGCCATATCTGCGAAATCCTTATAGGAAACTCTCCTATCTCCATAGATAAGTGCTGTCTTTGCAGGCATCTGCTCCGCACGTTCTCTTAAGATACTGCTAAAAGAACATCCTGTGTAAGGATAAGATGCCTCTGTCGCATTAAATGGTTCTATTTCTTCCATATTTCTTTTATCTTTAAGTACCATGAACGTCATTTCCTTTTCGTTTAATTAATAAGAAGACCCCGCGATTATATTTACACGAGGCCTCCTTTTCTTTAATCGGATATTCGATTACTCTTCATCGCCATCATTTGCTCTTCCAAGGATTAAATATGCTACTGGTCCAATAATACTAAACAGAACTACTATTACGCACCATAACGCACGGTTGCCTAAACGATATGTGTTATGTTTTAAAATATGAATTAATGCAAATATCATTAATCCAAACTGTAATACCAGCATAGGAATTAAAAATGGAAGATTATCGATTAAAACCTGAGTATTCATGTGTCTTTACCTCCTTTTTATAGATTCGATTTATCAAACACGCATACAGAAGTTATAATTGCTGCAACCATAATGACTGCAGAAACAATGAAAGCTTTTACATAATCTTCTGGCTGATATCCCCCCTGCATAAGTGTTACGTTTGCAGTTGTAAGAAACAGCGGATTGTACTCTGACAAATCTGGAATGATATTTAAAATAAACATCAACACAACACAACCACCTGCAACCAGCAGACCACCATATAATGTCTTACCGATTACTTCTCCAAGAATCAAGAGGGTTAAGAGCAGGATACCAAACGCCCAGCTTCCAAGCAATCCCAGAAATAGATGTTTCATACCGTCATTTCCCCAGTAATACTCGGTATAACCCCAGGCTACCAATGCGCCTGGAATATAACTGATTGTCCAGAGAAGCCATGCTACAGACATCTTCCCCCATATAATTGATTTTCTGGAAACGCCTTTGGTTATCACGTTAATCAGTGTTCCGCTCTGAATTTCCTTTGGCAAACTATCACTGAAGATAATCAACAATGCTAGGAAACCAATCTGATTCACATTTTTAAAAAATTGTGTCCAGGAATCAATAGCAGTTGTATCATGAATTACAATCTGCATTGAGTCCGATTGCAGAGATTTTAAAAGTTCTGGAGTCAGTTTTGCAAGCATTGGACTCATAATTCCAATAAAAATAAATGCAACTAACATAATCATCAGTTTATAAGTACGGACTGATTCACGAATCTCTTTTTTAAGAAATGAAATATAGTAATTCATCTTGTCCTCCATATCTATTTATCATAAAACTTCATGAATAAATTTTCCAGTGAAGGTTCCATGATCTCAAAATGCTTCGGAATAATTCTCTCCTTATGAAACATTTCCATGAGCATACCTCCAGCTTTACTTGCCTCTGATGCAGTTTGAACAATAATCTCCTGATTTTCTTCAGAGACAATTTGAATGGATTCATTCTGCTTTAGTAAATCAGATATTCTGTCTTTATCCTGCTGATTTAGAAATCTAATCTGGATCTGATCATAATGATAACTAGACTTCAACTCCGTAATTGAGCCACTTAAAGCTATCTTTCCTTCATTGAGCATCGCTACGTTGTCACAGATACGTTCCACATCTGATAAAATATGCGTAGAAAAGATGACTGTTGTTTTTTCACTTATGTTATGAAGAATATCAAGTATTTCCACTCGTCCAACTGGATCAAGTGCAGATGTTGGCTCATCACAGATTAAAAGTTTTGGTTCATTAATTAGTGCCTGTGCAATTCCCAGGCGTTGCTTCATTCCTCTTGAGAACCCCTTAATCTTTTTGTTCGCCTTCTTGCTTAGTCCTACAAATTCCAGAAGTTCTATAATCTTTTGTTCTCTCTCCTGCTTTGGAACACTAGTTATCTCTGCACAAAACCGAAGATATTCTCTAGGTGTCAAATAACTATAAAATGCAGGAACATCTGGCAAATATCCAATGTTCTTATTTGTTTTCGTATCACCATATCGAACTTTTTCCCCACATACATAGATTTCTCCTGCATCCGGTTTCATTAGACCTAAAATCATCTTCATTGTTGTAGTCTTTCCTGCACCATTGTTTCCAAGGAAACCAAGCACTGTATTGGACTTTATCTCTAATGAAATATCATCAATTACCTGATGACTCCCAAAACGTTTTGATAAGTTCTTTATAACCAAGACATTTTCCATCTATAAACTCCTATCGATTATTTCTAGTTATCTATTATTTATTTTAAAGCAAGTATTGTTGCTGCAGTTACCATAATCACAGAAATTGCTGGGAAAATCCATCCCGCAATAGCATTTGCTGCTGCAGATTGTTCCTTTTTGCTTTTACTCATTGCAAAACGAATTACCAGATTAAGTACACACATGACAACCGGTATAGCAAATGCTATTACCCATTTATCGGTATAGTTATCAACCTCGCCTTTTACATTGTAATGCATAGGCAATCTGTCTGGTAAGCGTTTGTATACTGCACATGCCAAACCCATTGGAAGTAAAGCTATTACAGAACTTATAATCGTTTCCATTTTCTTTTTCATCTACATTCTCTCCTCTTCCTACAAGTAATCATGTTTTAAGAGACTTTGTCTTGAATTTGCTTCAAAAACCTTCTGTGATATTTCCATAATATCCATCTCGGTCAATTTCGGATGGGTGATACGGAAAAACTCTTTATCACCATACCATCCTAACTCGTCATAAATGGAATAGTCCATATCTGGTACCATTGTCTTAAGCAGCTCATAGGATTCCGATGGTAGTGGTATCCAGAAAGCAATGTTAGAAACAATTCCATAGCTTTCGAAAATATCATTAGAAGTTTCCAGTGTTGTATAACAATCTTCTACCGTATCCTGTGGAAGTCCCACAATAAATGAATAGAATACATTTTTGCTTAAGCCAACTTCCGCAAGTCGTTTGCTGCATGCATGAAGCATTTCCATAGTAACAGGTTTATGAATCTGCTTGAATCCCTTGTCGCTTCCAGCCTCAACCCCAACCTGAAGGTGAACATTCGGAAACTCTTTTAATGCTGAAAGAAGTTCTTCATTTCTTAAGTCCATAATCCTTGCTTCCAGATTAATTTCACAATCCTGTAAGCCATACTCTTTGAATAATTTAAGTAATCGTACCGCACGCTCTGGATCTGTTGTAAAACAGTCATCTGTAGTAATGATATGCCTGCGTCCCTCAAGCTTATCAAGATGAGGTATCATATTCTTTAATGTATGAGCAATATATTCTTCATCATATGGTCTCCATGAACGTTTAAAAGGGATTGTACAGAAAGAACATCTTCCAAAACAGCCCCTGGAACATTCATAGGTTATAGATTCGTATACTCCATCCGGCATGAGGTCGTAAGCAGGTCCATTCTTTGTAATTGCCAGTTCTTTCTGAATCTGACATACATTAAATTTTACCTTTCCATCTTTTAAAAACGCAATTCCCGGTACTAAAGAATAATCTGTTTCTTCTTCCAGATGCGCCAACAGTGGTACAAGGTTCGTTTCTGCATCTCCAACCATAACAAAATCAATAATACCGGAGAAGTTCTTAACGATATGTGTATATGCTAATGCTGCATGGACACCACCTACAATAACACGCCCCTCATAACCATTCTGCCTGATCCTCCTGATATCATCCAGTGCAACACACCAGTCAAATGTATTTACTGTGTAAATTACTGCATCCACATTGAAAATAATATCGTCTACAATCTCCTCATAGGTGCATTCCATCTTACCTGCAGCATAGATTTTCTGGTCTACGATAGCAATTTCATGACCAGCATCTCTTAATACACTTCCGATATGATACACAGTCATCGGAAGAATCAATTCATTATCCATATTCGCGGAATACGGTTTTATCAATAGTGTTTTCATCTTATCTTCATCCTTCCATCTTAATCAAACACAGATTTACCAACTTTGCTACTCTAACGCCTTATACCTGATTTTTAATAATGTAGGTATCGCGTTTTAATTGATCACTTTGTTCTCGTGTTAGATTAGGATGGCATTTATAATGCAGTTCCTGATCCTCAGACCAGTTTATGTTATCAAAGATTCCATAAGTCAAATCTGGAACCTTCGTTTTAAGTAACTCAAATGACTCAGATGGAAGTGGCGCCCAGAAACTCATAGCACTAAACACCCCATAAGTATTAAATAAATCTCTAGCAGTATTAACTGTTTGATAGCATTCTTCAAATGATTCATGTGGCATGCCTACAATAAAGGATGAGTAAACATTTTTCTCAAGTCCGTAATCATTTAACAACTCACAGCAGTTATATAACATCTCTACTGTTAATGGCTTATGTACTGCTCTTAGCCCTCTATCATAACCGCATTCTACTCCTAGTTCCAAATCAATGCTTGGGAAATCTGTAAGTAAATCCAGGAAATCCTCATTTTTTAAATCCATAACTCTGGCTTCCAGATGAACGTTATAATCCCTCAAACCATAATCCATGAACATCTTCACAATTTCAATAGCTCTTTTTGAGTCTGTTGTAAAGCAGTCATCAGTAGTAATAATTGTTGGTTTTCCTTCAATCTTGCTAATATGAGGAATCATAAGCTGTAAAGTTTTCTCAATATGCTCCATACTATATGGACGCCAGTTTCGACGGAATGGAATTGAACAGAATGCGCAATGTCCTAAACATCCTCTAGAGCATTCGAATGTAATGGTTTTATATACACCATTTGGAACCATATCATAAGCTGGCCCATCGTTGCTCTCTATCAGTTTCATGTCACAAGGAAGATCATGTTTTACTACTCTTCCATTTTCTGAATACACAATACCTGGAATATCATCATATCCCTTTCCCTGCTCAAAACGTTTCAGCAATGGAAGCAGATTATATTCTGCATCCCCCATCATAATGAAATCAATATATTCTGAAAAATTCGTCATAATGTGTTCGTATGCTAATGATGGATGTACCCCACCTGCTATAATCAAGCCTTCATAACCAGCTTTACGTAATCTCTTACAGTTATCAAGCCCCTTTGCCCAATTAAATGTATTCGACGAAAAGACAAGTGCATCAATATCACTTGTGTACTTTTTCATAGCCTCTTCAAGGCTTAAGTCCATCCGTCCTGCTAAATAAATCATCTCATCTACAATACTTACTTCATGGCCAGCGTTACGTAATACACCTGCTAAATGATATACAGTCAAAGGCATGCTTAAACTATTGTCTAGCATCTCACCCGAACTTGGATTCATAATTAAAATTTTCATCTTTGCTCATCCTTAGTTTTTTTGTTTACCATTCTATTACCTTACGGATTATCTCATCGGCAAACATCCTAAATGAAGCATTTTTTGTAAATGCCTGAACCTTGCCTTTTTGTGAATCCGCAACAAATAAAACAGTTCTGTCATTCTCTTCCCAGTTGCTATCTAAGTTTTCATCATGTACTATAATTTCAGGCACAAAGGTGCTGTCTCTAAGTGCTGGATATCTGTATAGAACATCTTTAAGGAACGTATCCTTCTCCTGCACAGTCTTTAACTCCTGCCTTAAATCATGTAATGCCATACTGGCATCTACATGATCAGCCCTCCTAAGCCTAAATGGAACTATACTTGCAGATAGCTTTAAGCTATCCGTCTGTTTCTTACCTAATCCTATAAAATACTCTTCAATGCTGCTATAGTTTGAAACTTCCTGCCATATCGCTAGCAGAAGTTTCTCCAAAATACTCACATCTGATGTCTTCTCTAACTTATGCAAAGCTTTCTGTTCATTTTCCTTACTTCCTGTTTCCATGATGTCAAGAAGCTTTTGTGTTCCTAATTGAAACGCACAATTTAATTTTTTAACCCAATATTCTTCATGTCTACTTAACAGCCCTACCACTTTCTGTGCTTCCTGCGCAATTTCCTCTTTCGGAACAACCGAAAACTGCCCTGGTAACTGATCAAACTCTTCCCAATCAACTACATCTCCACTTAAATTTCTTAGCTCAGCTATTAGAAGTGGTCTTGTCGATGTCCCGATAACCAGCCCTCCTGGTATGAATCTTGCGATTCCAGCTTCCTGCTGGCATGAAGATTCATATTTCTCAACTTTTTCTACTATGTAGAATCTTTGTCCTATTATTACTTTAGAAGTGATTAGTGTATTGTCGTAATTATCGAACCTTAAGCTATTCACAAAACGGATAATCTGGCTTTCCTTCTGATTCCAGTTAATCAGACCAGCGTGGTCGTATTTATCCCACTTTCCATAGTAACTTCTCTTGTGTAAATCCTGTTTTTTTAAAATGATACAGTTAGAAACAATCTCAGCCATTACCTCTTTAAAGCCTTCAATTGCAGCTTGAAAACATTTTAAATTTAATGACTTCACCGTCTCATCCAATTGAATAGCTACCCTCTTTTGTACCAGAATGTCGCCTGCATCAACCTGGTTTTCCATTACATGCCACGTAATTCCGTGACGACGCTCTCCTTGCATAATAGCCCAAGAAGTTGCATGAATACCTGCATATGCTGGAAGCAGTGCATCGTGATAATTAATTGCAAGCTTTTTTGGAAGACTTAATATATCGTCTTTTAATATACCATAGTGCACGATACTAAACAGGTAATCGAAACCAAACTGTGCTAACCATTCATATGTCACCTGTTCTGTCCAAGCTATGTCATATTCTTTACACCACTTGATAACTTCTTTATTCGGAGAAATCACAGCTGCAATCTCACCTTCATTATCTAGGACAAGATTACCACAAGGTATTATTAAGGAACTCTCCCCAATCAAAACACATTTAAATTTTCTTTGTTTCATGACACTTCTCCATTACTTTAGTGACTTTTAATATTTTATCATATCCATCAAAAATTAACAAGAAAATAAAATTTTAGTTTTGATACTTAAATACTCTATGCAAAGTGCTGGAATGTAATTCATAGAATCACATTCCAGCACCTTGCATAGAGCCGAAATAAAAATACCACTCCTATTTTTCCCATCGTCCTGATGCACCACATGGAAGAACTAATCCATTGGAGCTTACAGGAAGACCTATTTCATCTGCATTTACATTTCCACCATAGTTATTCACGAGCACCGTGTTCATCATATAAGAAAGAACAGCCGGCTGAAGGCCCGTAGTATAAGAATTCACCAGGAAGAATAATGGTTCATCGGATAATACCTGAGAGCACAATTCAATAAACGGATATACCTTTTCTTCAATTTTCCAGATTTCTCCCTTTGGTCCTCGTCCATAAGAAGGAGGGTCCATAATGATACCATCGTATTTTCTTCCTCGTCTGATCTCACGTTCTACGAATTTCACACAATCATCTACAATCCAGCGAATTGGTGCATCTTCTAAACCAGAAGAAACAGCATTTTCTTTCGCCCAGGTTACCATACCTTTCGATGCATCCACATGTGTAACACTTGCCCCAGCTTTTGCTGCTGCACAAGTAGCCCCACCTGTATAAGCAAATAGATTTAATACCTTTACTGGTCTATTTGCTTTACGTATCTTATCTCCGAACCAGTCCCAGTTTGTTGCCTGCTCTGGGAACAGACCTGTGTGCTTAAAGCTGAACGGTTTTAAGTTAAATGTTAACTCTTTATAATTAATCGTCCACTGCTCTGGCAAATTAAAGAATTCCCATTCACCGCCGCCTTTGTGGCTTCTATGATAATGACCATTTAGCTGTTTCCATTTCTTATCTTTCTTAGGGGTGTCCCAGATAACCTGTGGGTCTGGTCTAAGTAATGTGTATTTTCCCCATCGTTCTAATTTTTCACCATTGGAAGTATCAATTACTTCATAGTCTTTCCATCCGTCAGCAATCCACATGATATTACATACCTTTCATCATTGTACTTAATCTAATAGTACTAAGATACCCTAGCCACTCTTCCTTGTCAACCCATGAAGTTTTACCTGATTATCAACTTTTCTAGATAAGGATGCCTCTTTTTTACAAAGGGAAACAGTAAAAAACTCAAGAAATGGAGCTTGAAAAAAATAGCTCTTCCCCTGTAAGCAAGGGAATTAATTTTCCCTTTATATCATTAGTCTGAAACTTTACTTTTGAATGAGTCAGTATAATTTTATCAAAGCTGTTTTGCGAAATTAAATTCCTTACTTCCTTCAAGTTCTGATGTACATAAAATCTCTTTTGCGACACTGCATTACAATCATATAACATTTTACTATAACTGTCCTCTTCAATATTGCCTGACATAATGATTTTGTCCTTTCTAATGATAAATTGTGTAGCAAATTGTCTACTCTCGATCTTTTCTAATTGTGGGTCACATATCAGATATACATTACTTCCATTCAATATTTCTCCATCGTATTTCATTAACTCTGATATATCTTCCTGCGAAAAGTTCTTATTCCTTTTGCATTGTTCTATCAGACATTCCTCTGCCACCATTGAAATCTCTTCATATTTTAATAGACCTTTTATGATATCCTCTCCTCTTCCGTACTTAGGAACAGGAAGTAAAACATTCTTATCCTTTTTAACCCAATGGACAATTTCCTGATAAAACTCTACATAGCTATTTTGAGAACCAGTTTCGTCATATCCATAAGCACAATCTAATAACGCAACATTAACCTTTTTTCCTCTTAACTTGTCACATTTATATATTTCCGATGTTTCACAATAGTCTCCAGAAAACAAAATTTTATTTTGCTTCCAGCAGATGATATACCATAATGCACCTTCACAATGCCCACTTTTCCCATATTCAACAGACAAGTCTTTTTCTAACAAAATGTTTCCACTGCTTTTATGAAGACAAATAACATTATCTGGCTTATATAGCATCTGATCATAGGTTTCTCTGCTTGCTATTATTTTTCCATTAAATCCTTCCTGTATCAGCCACTTTACCGCACCCGTATGATCTTTATGAGAATGCGTTAGAAATAAGTAATTGATATTACCAATTTTCTCGTGAGTCAACTGTGGATAAGAAGATTCTCTTCCATGTATCAGCCCACAATCTACAAGAATGCCTTTTTGACCTTCTTCTAATAAAAAAGAATTTCTTCCATGTTCTCCACATCCTCCTGCAATATACAATCGCAATTACTTCACTCCTTTTGTCCTTTCCTTTAATTGATTCATAAGAATAAGTGCTGTAGTTGTAAAAAGCACACATAATACCGCCATTGCCATTCCTGTTGATACACTTCCTTGTTCAAACTCACGAACAATATAGGTTGAAACGGTAAGTACATTTGGGGGTGCAATCAAACTCGATGCAACCAGTTCACGAAATACAATAATAAAAGTCATCATCCAGCCAGAAACCACACCTTTCATTACCAATGGCGTAATTCCCCTTAAGCAAGGGTAATGTAATTTTCCACATACGGTAAAAGTATGAGCCGCCACTAACAGCCCCACTTTCATCCAGGCTCTTCCCCAGATTCAGAATCGCATTTTTTAGCATGGTAACAAGAAATGGAAATACGTGAAAACTCATAACCAGTGTTAATCCAAAAAGGGAAAAGAATTTTTCAGACAAATTACCTGTCCAGGGAAACAGCTGCTGAAACAATCCCCTTTTCTGCATAAAAAGTATCCAGCCCATAGACGAAATATAAGGAGGTGTCATAAATGGAATCATAAAAATAATATCCAGCCACTTATATTTTGCATATTTTGATTTTGCAAGCAAAAATGCTAATGGTGTCGCAATAATAGTGGATGCAATGACAACAAGTACCCCTAATAGTATGGAATTTTTTATTGTTTTCAAATTCCCCTTATCTCCAATTATATGCATTGGTTTTGTAAAATTAAGACGACCATCTACGATGGTCGCCTCTCCAAATACCGTTATAATAGGAACTATGATAAAAAACAATAAGCTTTCGCATACTATTCATCTTTTTCATACTTTAATCCTCCATGAATTTTTAATTCATTTTAATCCAAATCATGTAAAATAGACTATCAGCACTATGTAAATCACTGGTAAATCCTAACCATATTTATTTTTTCCCATAATCTTCTTGACGTCTTCTTCAAAAAAACATAAACTAAAAGTATCGTATCATACATACGAAATCAACTGTATTATGGAGGTTTTTATGGGAATTATAACACGTTTCAAAGATATTATGTCTGCTAATGTAAACGCCTTACTAGATAAGGCTGAGGATCCTGAGAAAATGATTGACCAATGCCTTAGAAACTTAAACAGTGATTTAGGAAAAGTAAAAGCTGAAACTGCTTCTATTATGGCAGAGGAACAGCGTACAAAAAGAGTTCTTACAGAATGCACAGAAGAGATTGATAAATATCAAGCTTATGCTGTAAAAGCATTACAAGCAGGAAATGAAGCAGACGCCAAAAAGTTTCTTGAGAAGAAAGCTGAGCTGACTACAAAACAAGCTGAACTTCAAGCTGCTTACGATGCTGCAAAAAATAATTCCGATAATATGAAAGCAATGCACGACAAACTTGTTAATGACATAAACCAGATGGAGTCTCGCCGAGATACGATTAAAGCAAAACTTGCTGCTGCTAAAACACAGGAACGTATTAATAAAATGACTAACTCCATTGATGGCGCCAACAATTCCATGATTGCTTTTGAGCGTTACGAAGAGAAAGCCAATAAGGCTCTTGATAAAGCAAATGCAATGGCAGAACTAAACGCTGGGCCAAAGGATGATATAAAGGACCTAACAGCCAAATATGACTCTCCAAGCAGTTCTGTTGATGCTGAGTTAGAAGCCTTAAAAGCAAGTTTGAATATTCAGCCTTAATTTATGACAGGTATATTCAGAGGCCGACTTCTATCCACAACAGAAGTCAGCTTCTCTTGTATGTATCAACTTTTTTCTAACTTCATGAATTATTTTAAGAAGTTCAATATTAATATGTTAATGAGATTATAAATATATAAAGGGAGGTACTCTCTTGGTTTTACAACACAAATGCCCGGATTGTGGCGCTGATATGAAATACGATGCAGACACCCGATTGCTTTTATGCCCTAGTTGTGGCAAAACTCAAAAGATAGACTTAATGAAGGATGCACTCAATACAAACGATAAAGAAGAAGGCGAACACAGTCACCAGCCAGAAGCAGCGGCCGACGATATAGATGAAGTATATGGTGATTATGAAGAGTTCGAAGAGCAGTCAACTTATGGTACATACAACGATAATGACACACAGCACTATGTTTGCAACAACTGCGGTGCCGAATTAATCACCGATGCTGACACTACTGCAACAACTTGTTCTTACTGTGGCTCTCCTATGATTCTTGGAGATCGATTATCTGGCAAAATGGCTCCTGCTAAAGTAATTCCGTTTACTATTAGTAAAGAACGTGCAGAGCAAGCTTTTAAGAAATGGTGCAAACATGGGCTGGTAACACCGAAAGATTTTGCAAGGGCTGACCGTATAAAAAGCATTACTGGTGTCTATGTGCCTTTCTGGCTTTACAATATAAACGGAAGAGGAGAAGCCGTTGCCAACGCAACCAAAGTTAGACACTATTCTTCTGGTGATTATGATGTAACAGAGACAAGGCATTACAAAGTATATCGAAAAGTTTCTTTGAATTTTGATGACATTCCTGTAGATGCTTCTGAGAAAATGCCTGATGATATGATGGATAAACTGGAGCCATACACTTATAGCGACTTAACACAATTTAATACACCTTACTTATCAGGATACATAGCTGAAAAATACAACTACACTGATAAAGAGCTTTTCCCTCGCGTTAAGGAGAAGACGCATAGTTATTTAGAAGAATATATCCGTAAAACAATTACTGGTTATACTTCTGTAACGATTTCCGAACGTAATTATGATGCCAAACAGAAAAATGCTACTTATACCTTACTGCCCGTTTGGATGCTTTCCTATAACTATAAAGGAAAAGATTATTTATTTGCGATGAATGGGCAAACTGGGAAAGTAGTAGGAAAACCTCCTATTTGCAAGAAAAAAGCAGCCCTATGGTGGTCAGGTATTACTGCAGGCGCCTTTCTTATTGCACATCTGCTTGTTACAGTGATCGGAGGTGGACTGCTATGAAAAAAAGGCATACTGTACTTTTATTCCTTGTTTTCGTACTCACACTATTGAATGCTTCTATCAATATTAACACAAAAACAGTATTCGCCAAAGAATCCAATTATACAATCCTAGTTGATGATGCTGATTTGCTAACACCTGAAGAAGAGGAAAAAGTGTCTGCACAACTAACTGATTTAGGTAAAAAGCAAAGACTAACTGCTGTAGTGCTAACTATGAATAGTGCTGGTTCACAGGATTTAAGCAACTATGTTGAAAATTATTGTGAAGAGCATAATTACCCAAAGCACTGTGTGTTTTTAGCAGTTAATATGGACCCTGCTAACAGAGAAGTTCTTGTTCATGGATATGGAAAATGTAAACTGTATGTGAATAGTAAGCGTGCACAACAGATTACAGACGGTATGGTCCCTGATATGAGTGCCGGTAACTATTACGATGGCATCCTCTATTATATAGATCAGGTTGATTATTACATGAATCACAAAGCAGAAGTCTTAATACCTAGAATAGCTTTGGAACTTTTAGGTTCTATGCTTATAGCTAGTATGTTTGTACTCGTATTAGTTCTTAGCTCTGGAGGAAAAAACACTACAAACTGCAACACTTATTTGGACTCTTCCTCCTCAAGACTACTAGCGAAACGAGACATTTACACGCATACTACAACGACTCGCCATAAAAAACAATCATCCTCTAGCAGTGGTAAAAGTGGTGGCGGCGGCGGTGGCGGTCGTAGTCACTCTACAGGCCGTTCCAGTTTTTAACCAAACATAAATATCACTTAACAATAGAAAGGAAGAATACTATGGGTTTATTTTCAAGTCAATTTGCAAATGTGGTGGAATGGGAAGAATTCCGCGACGATATGATATTTTGGAAATGGAATAATCGCGAAATCAAGCGTGGCAGTAAATTAATTATCCGTCCAGGTCAAGATGCTATCTTCATGAATAGTGGCAGAATTGAAGGTATCTTTAAAGACGATGGAGATTATGATATTGAATCTCAGATTATCCCTTTCCTTTCCACTTTAAAAGGATTTAAATTTGGTTTTAACAGTGGAATGCGTGCTGAAGTTCTATTTGTTAATACAAAGGAATTTCAAGTTCGCTGGGGCACCCGCGGTCCTATTAACCTTCCACATCCTCAGATGCCAGGCGGTCTTCCAGTGCGTGCAAATGGTACTTTTTCATTTAAGGTATCAGATTACGTTGCCCTAATTGATAATATCGCTGGAGTGAAAGATAGTTATTGTGTAGACGATGTGAAAGAACGTATCACTGCAATTCTAGATCAGTTACTAATGAAATGGATTGCACAAGAAGGAAAAGATATGTTCCACTTAATGGCGAACTCCTTCGAGATTTCAAAGGGTATCAAAACAGATCTTGATATGGAATTAGTTTCAACCGGAATGACCATTACCTCTTTCCAAATCGGTAACATCAACTATCCAGAATCTGTACAAAAAATGATTGATAAAGTTGCTTCACAGGGAATGGTTGGTGATGTAAACCGCTATCAGCAGATATCAATGACTGATGCAATGACAAATGGAAAATTACAAGGTGGCGGTATGGCATCTGATATGGCTGGTATGATGATGGGTATGCAAATGGCAGGTCAGATGGTGAACCAGATGAACAATCAGATGAATCAGTCGAATTCTAGTATGTCTAATAATGGAAATACTTCTGCTGGAAATACTAGTGCAAAACCAAATTTCTGTCCAAACTGTGGAACGAAAACAAACGGCGGAAACTTCTGTCCAAACTGTGGTCAGAAACTATAGGTATAAGGAAGTTTCCTATAAACGAATAAAACTCCTGCTTAACCGTTGCGCTACTCTGGTTAAGCAGGAGTTCTTTTTTAATAACCTACCTTTTTCCCACTGGATGTCATATATCCACTAATCTTGCCCGCTTTGTAATCCTTTTCCTTTGTTGACAAAGGTACATCTGGATCTGTTGGATCATAATGAATAGATGATGAAATCTTTATGGTTGC
>DBKX01000141.1 GCA_002297865.1 Lachnoclostridium sp. UBA739 | reverse complement strand
TTTATAATATAACTGCAGGCACACTTTAATCAAACCAGCAACACCGGCTGCAGATTCTGTATGTCCAATATTTGATTTAACCGAACCAATCGCACAAAACTGTTTCTCATCTGTGAACTTGGAATATGCATTCATTAATCCTTGAATTTCAATTGGGTCACCTAATGAAGTTCCTGTTCCATGGGCTTCCATATATTGAATTGTTCTTGGATTGATATTCGCTTCACGGAGACAATCGAAAATGAGATTTCCCTGAGCTGCTGGACTTGGAACTGTTAATCCGCTTGCTCTTCCTCCATGATTTACTGTAACATTTTTAATAACTGCATAAATATTGTCTCTGTCTTCTATTGCCTTTGATAAAGGTTTTAACAGCACTGCACCAATACCTTCACTTGAAACATATCCATCTGCATCTGTTCCAAATGTTCTACATGCTCCATTCGAAGAATGCATGCCTGCCAATCCATATGATATGTACTTTGCCGGATGAAGCGATACGTTTACTCCTCCTGCAAGTGCCACTTCACTTTCCCCTTTACGAATACTGTCAATTGCTAACTGAATAGATAATAGTGAGGATGAACATACCGTATCCAATGCCATACTTGGTCCATGGAAATCACAAAAATATGATACACGATTGGCAATCGGTGCATAGTTCAGAGAAAGCGGTACATCCCTTCCACTATTCAGTACATCTAATCCAATTAGAGCATAATCCTTATGCATTACACCGACATATACTCCAACCTTTCTTCCTGGTCCTTCACAAACATTATCTGGAGTATATCCTGCATCCTCCATTGCTTTCCAGCAGCACTGTAAGAATAATCGCTCCTGTGGATCGATAATTTCTGCCTCACGTGGCGCTACTCTAAAAAATTCCGCATCGAATTCTGCAACATTGTCGATAAAACCGCCCCATTTGGAAATCGGTTTTCCAGTAGGTGTCTGTATATCTTGATAATCACGCCAATCCCATCTATCTTTTGGGACTTCTATAATACAGTCTTTTCCTTCTTTCAAATTATCCCAGAATTCTTCTATATTCTTTGCTTCTGGGAAATATCCTGCCATTCCGATAACCGCTATATCTTCTGACGAATAACAGGTTTTGTCTGATTCTCCATCAAATTCATCGAACGAAATCATCTCCTTAGCAGAGTCGTTCGCTTTTGCCTGAACCGTCTGTATATATTCCGCAAGTTCCTGAATGGTTGTATATTCAAACAATGTCGTCTGATTCAATTTGATTCCCAATTCTGTTTCAATATCCTGATGTAAATTGAGAAGCTGTGCTGATTCAAGTCCTATCTCAAAGAAACCAACATTACGTTCAATAGACTGAGGTTCCTTTCCTATGTAGTTAGAGAACAATTTTTTCAGTGTATATTCCAATGCCTCGATAGACTTATTATCTTTATTCTCCACTTTATTCGCACTTTTCTTTCCTTCTAATGGCACTGCTTCCTTTTTATTTTCGGATTTTGGCTTTGCCTGAATCTGTTGTCTGTTTCTAATCTTTTTACTAGTTATACCAATCAATTCTCCTATCTGTTTTCCATCTTCGTTATAAAACTCTAAATCAGAGGAGCGAATTTCATTCTTCTCACGAATGGATGTTTTTTTCACTCTGGCAAAACACTTTTCCCCCATCGGTTCTGTACAATAGAAATAGTCATAGCAAAGAGGTACATATAGATTCTCGCTGTCCTCTCCATCTCCTCTGATTGGACCTGATGCCATTCCAGCACCATCTATTAGTGCTGGATGAAAGACATACTCTCCCTTTCGTTCATTGTATTCTTCTGAGACATTCAGTTCCATATAAAGCTGTTCATTCGTAAGATAGCAGCTTCCTAAGACCTTCATAATTCCTGTATGTATAAGTTCATGTGTTCTGGCATTCTCATAGATAGAATCCATTTGAAAAACAGTATCTGCTTTTTCTTTCTCCATTTCTAAAGAAATGCTATCCGTATAAGATTTCGTTTCTAAGTGAAATTCAGCACTTGCATACATCTGTTCTTCACTTTGTACCTGAACAAACCATGTATCTTCTTTTTGTTCAAATACAATGGTTAATTCAACTTGTTTATCCTTTGGTACAATTAATGGATTCTCTATTTTCAAATTATGAATGCTATGTGTCTGATACCCAATATTAAGTTTTTTTCCAATCTGATACAATAAATCTATATAACCGAGTCCTGGCATTAAATATTGTCCATAAATGGAATGTGACTGTATCACTTTGTTCTTATAATTCATGGTTAAGTTTATGCTTTTTACCATTTCACTTCCCCCCACACATTTTGACTTAACGTATCTACTGAATCAGCTAACTCCGTCATTTTACTAGAATAATCTCGCCTTGTTAATTTTGGCAAGTCTTTCGATACAAATTTTTCTACATAATCATCGTCTGGAATGAATTCTTCCATTATCACGTGATAATTCGTTCCTCCATCAGGGAACACATTCATTGCTGCGCATCTTGGATGAGTCCCTGACGCATTCCAATTTTCCAAGCTGCGATTAAATCTTACTCTGGAATCTTCAAAATTATATTCATCAAATGGCTCTTCTGCTGATATAAATGGAGGTATCTCCTTTTTTGAAATACTAAGTATGCAACGAATAAATGAAGCCATACCAGAAGCTAATAATAAATGACCTATATTAGGTTTCACACATCCGAGTATACATGGTTTCAGATTTTTATTCTTTAAGTCGTAAACTTCAGACAACGCCTTTATCTCTATGGAATCCATTAAGACTGTTCCTCCACCATTTACTTCGATATAATCTATTTGCTCTGGTGTTTTTCCTGCCAATGCCAAGGCTTCTTTCATAACTTCCTTTTGAGCTTCTATACTAGGAGAACCAGGTCCCAATGTCTTACCATTATTATTTACACCGATTCCATTCACCACTCCGTAGATACGATTTCCATCCTTTATGGCATCCTTTAGTCGTTTTACAACGACTACGCCACAACCCTCACCAAGGACGTCACCAGTTTCACCTTCACTAAATACTTTAAATGTTCCATCTTTACTTAAAATATTACGCTTTTCAAATACATCATGTGCAAGACTGTCATCCAACAAGCTGACAGCACCAACAACAGCCATATTAATTCTTCCTTGCCTCAGTGCATCATCTGCCATCATTAATGCCGTTATTCCTGACGAACAAGCGGTATCTACTACCATACATGGGCCTTTAAAATCAAAGAATCTTGATATGTTGCTGGCCATATAATTATTGCCCATTCCAAGAATCGGATTATTCGCCGACAAAATTGTCTCTAAATCCGAACTTTGATGTCCTCTTCCACCGATAAAGACACCTGCTTTTTCTCCTCTTATTTGAGAGGTTTCATATCCTGCATCATAGATAGCCTTCAAACTTTCTTCCAATACAACTCTTGCCTGTGGGTCCATAACCGCTGCATCCTTTGGATTGATTCCAAAGTAAGCTTCATCAAACAAGTTCGTATCTTCTACCCATCCACCAATATCTTTACGTGTTTCTTTTCCTATCCATCTATCAACAGGTTTTTCATTAATCATAATCTCTCCTGTTGATAATACGTCAAAAAATTCCTCCTTGTTAGAACTTCCTGGAAATCTACATGATATTCCCACAATTGCAAGCCCTTCTTGTTTAATATGCTTGTCTTCTTTCACTTCTTGTTTTACTTCTTCTTTTGCTTCTTGTTCTGCCGTCTTGCAACTATATTTGTTTTCTCTAAGCATCATTTGTTCTATTTCTTCCTTATGATTTTCCATAAAATACTCATAAAGCTCGCTTAATGTATGATTTTCGATTAACAAGGAAGATGGCAGTTTTGTCTGTAGTTGATTTTGCATTGTATCAACTAATTGTGCAATTACGATAGAGTCAACTCCATATTCTTCAAAAGACGTATTGTCCTCTAACTTTTCCTCCTCTATCTTAAGTTCTTTCATAAATAAACTACGAATCCATTCTTTCGTAAATTCTAAACTATCTTCTATCTTCTTTCCGTGCAGATTTTGACACTCTGCTTTTGGGTATACAGGTGCTGGAACTTTTAAAAGTTCATCCAGCTTCAAGCCTTCTCCTTCGTTTTTACATGGAAGTTTACCATCGCACTTTGATTCTAGTATATATAACAAAATCCTCAGTGCTTCATCTTCTAGCAAGGATGGTATTCCCATATTATTTGAAGTTCCTGTAAAAATACCTTTGCTCATACCAACTTGTTCCCACACAGGCCACTGTATTGCTTTGTAATATGTTTGTGTCCTGGTTCTTTTATATTCAGCAAAGCTATCCATATAAGAATTAGCCATTGCGTAATCACTAATTCCAACTGATAATCTAGGTATACCTGCCGAAACAGATGAAAACATAATAAAGTATGATAACTTATCCTGTTCCAAAACCTTGTCCAAATTACGTATTCCCTCTATCTTTGGTTCACACACTTCACAAATATCAGGTATGCTCTTTCTATGAAACATTGGATTATTACCAGTTACCCCTGCACAATGAAATACTCCATCTATCCTTCCAAATGTACTATGAATACTGTCTACAGCTTGTTTTAGTCTTTCCACATCTTTCATATCCACATCATAATACTGGATATCTGCACCAACTTGTTTCCACTTATCTATCTGCAGCAATTTTTCAGATGTATCAACCAGTTTTTCCCTTCCAAAAAGAACAATTTTCTTTACTCCAAGCTGTATTAACTTACTACACAGGCTTCTTCCAATTCCACCAAGTCCACCTGTAATCAGAATAGTATCCATAAAAGATATTTTGCTTTCTGGTAACTCATCCAATCCGAACGTCTGGCAATTCTTCATAACTGGTATGTAACGCTTCTGTTCTCTAAAACAGCATTCTGTAACCTCTTCTTCCATATTAAAGAATTCTATTCGAATCTGTTCTGCAAGCAAATCAATGTCTGTGAGAGCAAGGTCGCTATCCATTACGGAAGCGCGCACTGTTTTATATTCTGCCTGAAGCATTTTATACAGTCCAAAGGTGCGACTTCCACTTAACGATGGCTGTTCATTGAAAAGATTCTGTAAATGGTATGTAACTTGTAAAATTCGGATATTATCTTTACCATAGTCCTCTAATACCTTCTGTAATACAGTTATTTTACCTGATTCTACTTTATAACTCTCTTCATATTCTGGATCATATGCAGTTAAATCAAGAATGCCTTTTATCCTTTCATCCCCAAGAGCATCCTTCAAACTACGATATGCTTTCTCACAAGATTCACTTGAATAAAAGTTTACTTGATTTTCTACCTCTGACTCACTTGTATTGTGTTGCAATAGAATAGGCTGTAATCGCGTCTGTTCAAATATTTTACTTGCTAAAGAAACAGTATTTTGAGTTGAAAATACAATTATCTTTCCCGTTATGTAATTAATTATAACATTTCCGTTCCCAATCTTCCAGTTTTTATCTAAAATAAAAATGTCTTTCTGCTTATTTTTTTTTACATTTTGAAATTGTTCAGTAACCCAATAAGACTTTTTCTCAAATTCATATGTCGGAATGCTAATTCTAAATTCATTGTCCTTTCCTTTATTCCAATTTACTTTCTTGCCATTCTTCCAGTTTGATATGTCTACGTTTCCATCAAAACTTAAAGTTTCTTCCCCATAAACTCGCTTTACTCCATCTGATTGTAAAAATTGTTCCAGGTAATTTTCTAACACGCTTACATGCTCTGCAATTATGAGTAGCCTTGACGACATTTGCTCTCTACCATTTTGTAACGTGAACGCAATATTTTTCATATCACTATCCGTAAACTTACCGGCCTTTATTGCTTTAATAAATTGTCTTACTACCATTGGAAGACTCTGCTCTGTTTTTGCTGAAAATGGCAGGAACAATAATTTTGTATTTTCATTCACTTCTTCTTTGTTCACATATTCTTCTAAAACAATATGTGCGTTGGAGCCACCAAATCCAAAAGAGCTAATACCAGCCCTTCTTGGAACTAATATTCCATGC
>DBKX01000100.1:7833-8185 GCA_002297865.1 Lachnoclostridium sp. UBA739 | reverse complement strand
TTTTGTTCTTCCTCAAAAGAATTGTTTTCCACTGAATCTTCTTCACAAGTATTCTCTTTGTATAAGATAAAGGTTGCTGCAAATGCTACTACGATTGCGATTACTGAACCAATTACAGAATGTGTAATGTTTCTAAGTCCCTGGTTCCCAATATAACCTGGTAATGCTAGAAGTCCTGGTGCTCCAGCTGTATAACGGCCAACACCCATAATTCCTAGGTAAAGTCCTGCTACACCACCACCAATCATAGTACCGTATAAAGATTTCTTTGTTTTTAAGTGAACACCATACATGGCTGGTTCTGTAATACCACAAACTCCTGTGATACCAGCACTGGATGCTAACTGTCTAT
>DBKX01000100.1:6986-7822 GCA_002297865.1 Lachnoclostridium sp. UBA739 | reverse complement strand
ACGTCTTTTGTTTTTACTGAAACTGCTAAAGAAGCTGCCCCAGAGGCAATGTTAGATGCTAACATACCTGGGCCTACTACTGTATCAAACTGAAACTGTGCAATGTTGTTAATACCGATTGGAATCAATCCGTAGTGCATACCTGTCATTACCATAAGTGGTGTAAAGATACCTACTACTGTTGGTACAAGCCAGCTTGCATAACTGTCTAAGAAACTGATTCCCATAGCTAAATAATCACCTAAAATCATTCCGATTGGTCCCACAACCAATAAAGTTAACAGTCCTGTCACTGTCATTGTAAGCAATGGCTTTGTAAAGAATTTCACTGGTTTTGGTGAAACTTTGTCTGCCAATGGCTCAATAAATGACATTAACCATACTGCTAAAATAATAGGAATAACACTAGAAGAATAAGAAACTAATTTTACTGGTATTCCAATAAAATGAACCACTTCTTTAGCTGTTTTCATCCCCGCAAATGTAGGATGTAAAATAATTGCCGCAATTGTCATTGCCATGTATGGGTTACATTTAAATTTCTTAGCTGCTGAGTTTGCAATTAAGAATGGCAAGAAATAAAATGCTGCATCTGACATAAAGTTAAGAATCGCATATGTGTCCGTTGTGTTGTCAATTAACTTAAATGTAACTAATAAAGCCAACACAGCCTTTAACATACCTGCACCTGTAATAGCTGGAATAATCGGTGTAAAGATTCCTGCTATGGTATCAAGGACTTTTACAATCCCCTTCTTTTGCTCTTCTTCTCTGCCAGCATCTGCATTGGCATCAAATGATCCAAGCTCTAATAACGGCTTGTATACACTTGCCAC
>DBKX01000100.1:4559-6954 GCA_002297865.1 Lachnoclostridium sp. UBA739 | reverse complement strand
TCTCCCAATAATAACTTGGAACTGTCCGCCACTGCTTACCACACCCATAACACCTTTTGTGTTTTTAAGGGTGTTCACATCTGCCTTTTTCTCGTCCACTAAGTTAAAGCGTAATCTTGTTGCACAGTGTGTCACCTGTGCCACGTTTTTTTCACCTCCGATGAGACTTAAAATCTCACCTGCTAATTTTTTGTAATCCATATTCTTTTCCTCCATTTAATGAAATATTAAAACGAAGGTTTTGCCCAAGGACCTACGTCCAAGGTAACAATCCAAATATTCAATTGCCATTTTTAAAGACGCAATTTCAAATTATGTGGAATACAGGTATTCAAGTAAGGTAATAAAAAAACCTAAGAAAATACGGATTAAGATGTATAGCTTTCATAAACTATAATACTTCTATCCGACTTTCTTAGGTTTTGCCTGCTCTATTAGAAACCAAATGGTTCTATCCAGTAACAATCCTATTAATTGTCGTTCATACATTTAAAACTTAAATTCTGTTTTCCAAATAATTTGTATTTACATAGTAACATACTTTATTCATTTTGTAAACTGTTTCTTTCAAAATTTCTTACAATTCTTCCAATGTGAACAGTAATATAGATCATTTCTTCTCTGGTAATCTCAATATCATATTCCTTTTTAATCAAATCACGAATCAGCTCACTACCTTCAAAATACTGCGAGTATTTCGTAACGATTGTTTGATTAAATACATCATCTTCATCCAGAAGCATCCGATCTGCAAAAATACGCTGAGCGAAGAATTTCAAATGAGTAACAAAACGCTCCACATTAATATCTTCTTCATCCATCTGGATATTGTAATGATATTTCACAATACTGATACAGGAGCGAATCAGCTTCGTGATATCGACTGCCTTGTTCATAGTTGTATTAAATTCTGCATTTACAATATGAAGGGCAATGGTGCCTGCCTCGTCTTCTCCAAGATTAATTCCCAGCCTTTCTTCAATCAGCTTCACTGCATAAAGACCGACTTTATATTCTTGGGTATAGAACTTTTTAATTTCCCAAATCAGTGCATTATGATAAACAGTTCCATGGCTCTGTCTCTTTATCGCATATGAAATATGGTCAGTTAAGGTTACATAAATGTTCTCATTTAGTTTTGTTTCTAATCGTTCCTTTGCATAAGCCACGATTTCATTGGTAATCTGGGCATGTTCTAGTGGCACTTCACCCAAAATCAGTTTTAACTGGTCGGAGGATTTTTTTGTTTCCATACAGAACACCTTTTCAACCTGTTCTATATCAATGGAATATCCTGCTTTCTTGCCAAAGCCGATCCCTCTCCCTATTAGGACTACTTCTTGTCCCTCTTCATTAAAAGCACTTACAATGTTGTTATTAATTATCTTCTCAATCTTCATCTCTCACAATGAACGTAACGATCCTATGATGTCACTTGCTCTTTCTCTAAACTTAGACATACGTCCCTAAATATTACAGAAAAATACTAGCATATGGAGGGGATTCGTGTCAATGAGTTTTATTTTCCTAAACCTTTTATTCAGCGGTATTCTGTTCTATTCCATTGCCTTGTGTGCTTTCTTCTTCCACTGGCACACTTTCTGCTGATTTCACGAATTGAATTGGCTCTACCGTTCCATCTAAGGCTTCAAATACATATCCCTTTTCACCCAATGGCTTAACAATACTAGGCAATGTCTCAATAACCTGCTCCTTCTTTGGAATATTGTGCATAAGCACGATGGATTTATTACGGTAACTTGATTCCTTCACTGCCTTTTCAATCATTTCGGATTTTGAAAATCCGTCGCAGTCACCATTGTATGCATTCCAGTCATAATAAACCATTCCACGACTTGTCATTTCCTTAATAATTTCTTCACGAATAGAAGCATTGTATCCTGTATTGCTTCCACCTGGAAAACGAAATAATCTTGCATGTTCTCCTGTAGCCTTAACTATTAAGTCATCCATTTTCTTGTAATCTTTTAGGTAATTCTTCATAGATGCATAAATTTCATTATATCTATGAGAATAGCTATGAACACCGATTTCGTGACCTGCTGCCTTTATTTGCTTTAACCATTCTACAATCTCTTCATCCGAACCATACTGGGCTGTCACAAAAAAAGTAGCCTTAACATTTAACTTCTTTAATGTCTCTAAAAGCTCAGGTGTACTTTTACATGGTCCATCGTCAAATGTAATATAAGCAACCTTTTTATCCTCTGGCAAAGGTACATAATCTAATTTTTCAACAACCATATCTTTATACAACCCGCTTAACGGTGTAGGTAATATGACCTTCTCTTCCTCTTCTGGGACTTCTTCTTCGTCTTTCTTATCGTCAGCCAGTTCTTCCCCTACATTTCCCTTGTACGTACCTTCTACTACC
>DBKX01000100.1:3522-4553 GCA_002297865.1 Lachnoclostridium sp. UBA739 | reverse complement strand
CTTCTCATGTCCGCAACCTGTCATACACAATAACATAACTAAAATAAGTCCAATCCTAACATTCCATTTCATAATTATCCTCCAAATCAAAACCTGAGTGCGTCTCCTTCACTCAATCACATGATTAAAGGATAACAGGCAAATGTTTCGAACTTGTAGGGAACTTGTGTCAAAGTTGTGTTATTTAATTATTTTCGATGCCTAGTACGATGTTAATGTAGTGATAATCTAACTGTTCCGGAGAAGTACACTGCGCTTTCACTGCATAGCAGTTAAAATATGGGCCTTTGTAAACACGGTCAAAGGCTGTTTTGTACACGTTGGCGGTTTCCTCTTCCATTTGCTGCATATGAAAACCACTATAAGATACATACACTTCCAAAAGACTCTTTAAATCAATCAAATCCATATCCTGTTCATCATATAAATTCACATCCATCTTTAAGATTTTTCCACTAACAGAGTTCATCCACACATGTATACTTTCCTTTTCATTCGACATCTGTATATTCCAGTAGCTGTACTGAGGTTTGGTTTCGTATTTCTCCACTTTAGTCTGCAAAACAGCTTTGATATTAATAAAATTATTAATGGAAAGCTGTTCTCTCCCTAATAGTTTATTGAATGCCTCAATAGCGAGATCGATTGCTTTAGACATGTTAATCTGCCCTTGTACTGGTTCGTGGTAATAGGTTGTTCCACCGCGGTTTATAGAATGTATGATTTTTCCGTATTCTTCTTCTTTTAGATCCACACATTCCACTGCATCTTCCGTTTCTACGTTTTCGAAAGGAATTTCTTTTACATTCCACAAAAGCCTTTCCTCCTGAACCTGAAATACTTTGTACGGAACAACTAATCCAATTAGTCCAGTTAGTGCAATCACAAGAGCTCCTAAAATGGTCCCCATGTGCTTCTTCATTCCTCTTCTTCCTCCTCCATATCCAGGTACAATGTAACAGTAGTTCCTTCACCGAATTCGCTTTCTATCTTGAGAGTCGTTCCATGTATTTGCGCAATTTTCTCGGCTA
>DBKX01000100.1:0-3496 GCA_002297865.1 Lachnoclostridium sp. UBA739 | reverse complement strand
GCTGGGCACGTGATCTAGATTTATCCACCACATAAAATGCCTCTACAATACGATTTAGTTCCTCTTGTTTTATTCCAATTCCATTGTCATTAATTCTGACTGCATATTTTCCATCGTAAAAAGAACCTTGAATACGAATCGTGGTAGCATTTGCCTTAACAGCGTTATCTAATAAGTTTAAAATAAGTGTTTTCATCAAATCATACTCCACTTTCAGATAAGCTGGCTCAATCTCCAATTGTAAGACACACTCTTTCTTTTGGAACAAAGGTACAGTGGTTTCTTTGATATTTTGAAAGAAATCTTCCGCATGCAAATATTCTAAAATAAAATTTTGTTTTCCTAGCACAATCAATTCCATAAGTTTTAAAGATAGCGCCTCAAGACGAAGCCCCTCATTCATAATATACTCTGCCGCCTCTTTTACTTGTGCCCTGCTTAAATCTTTGTGATAAATCATATCTGAATATCCAATTACTGAAGTAAGAGGTGTCTTCAATTCGTGTGCAAAGTTGGCAACAAAGTTTTCTTTTTGAACTACAGAAAGTTTCAAATCATCGATGCTTTTTTCAATCTCTGAAGCCATTTTATTAAAGTTTCTACTTAGTTCACCAATCTCATCCTTAGTGGTAACATTTACGCGTTCACTATAATCTCCCTGTGCAATGGTTTGGGCTGTTTTCGTTAGCTGTCTTATCGGACGCATCATAATGGATGAAAACTCAAATACCATCAGACTACCGATTCCAAACACAAGCAAGTACGTATAATAAAACACCTTTTCCAGCTGCTTTCGGTCTGTTACCACAGAACTAATATCGGTAGCACATAGAAGGTACATATTATTCCCACTTTCCTTGAAAGCACCTGACAGTTCCAGATAATACTTATCCATATACTGCTTTACATCCATTCTCAGATTTCCATCGGACAGTTCATCAGCAATTCCATAAGCATAATCATCAGGAAAGGTAGCATTCATCTCTTCTTTCACTTCATTAAAGATAGCCACATGATTCTGACTCAAATCAATTCCGTTATTTAATATTTGACTTAAAAACTGGCTGTTGTGTTTCCAATTGGAATCTTCCGTAATCATATTAGACTGCAATAAGAATTTAATAAACTGATACTGGTTCACAGCCTGCTTCTGTTCTCGCTTCATAGAATAAGAAAATGCCTTCGAAATAAAAAGGCATCCTGAAAGCGATAGTGACATACATAACACAACAGTAACCCATAGACACATTTTTGTCCTTAATTTCATGGCTGCACCTCTAACCTGTATCCAATGCGGAATATGGTTTTAATATGACTTTCCCAATTCAATTTCTTCCTAAGCCTTTGAATGTGAGAATCCAATGTCCTTGTTTCCCCAGTAAATGGCTCATCCCATATTTTTTCATAAAGCTGTTCTCGATATAGAGCAATGTTCTTATTCTTAACAAGTTCTACTAACAAATCAAATTCTTTTACCGTAAGGTTTATAGTTTCACCGTTTCGCCGTACAATTCTATGTTTTGTATTAATATACACATCAAATATGTTGTATTCACATTGTTCTTTTCCTACTCGACGAAGAATCGCTTCTACTCTAGCTAACACTTCGCCGATCTGAAATGGTTTTACGATATAATCATCTGCGCCTTTCCGAAGTCCTTTAATTTTATCGTCTAAGCGGCCCATTGCTGTAATCATAATAACTGGAGTTCCAGTTGGTTTGATATAATCTAAAAGTTCATATCCATTTATCTTAGGTATCATCAAATCCAAAAGTACTAAGTCAAAATGCTTTTGTTCTATTAAATCCGCAGCCTCCATACCATCCATGGCACAAGTACAATCATATCCTTCGTCTCTTAAGTTAATATATAGTAAATTAGAAATTGGTTTTTCATCTTCTACAATTAGTATTCGATTCATCTGTCTGTTCCTTTCATTGTAAGCCAAAATTATCAAGCCATTATACAATGGAGTTGTGACTAAATTGTAACATTTTTGTTTTGTATAAGGTTTATGGTTGCCAGATGAATATTAATTTATTATTTCAAAATGTACTATATTTTGTTGGTGAATCCTTCCCTACTTTTGTTTTTTTGCCTTTTTATCCTGCTTTAGCAGCTTTCTAATCTCCCAAAAAAGTGCAAATCCAAGGATTGTTCCTTGAATAAGCAAAACAATCTTATCGTTTTCATTTTCCTTCTTTTTACATTTTGTTAAGGCTTTTGTATAAATGTTTTCTTCTGACATATTCACTTCCAAAATTATTCATCACCAATCTTTTTATTATTCGTTTGATCATATTATGATAAAGTTATTTCGTCAACATGGGTTTTCCAAATTGTAAAATGAAACTTCATTTTGCAATTATTCTACTTCCTGATATAAGGAAATCAGCTGCCTTGCTTCTTGTGGTAGTACACCAAAATATTTTTGTAATCTTGTAACAATTCTTTCTTCTGCTATATGCTCTTTTAGATTAACAAGGATAAAGTTTTTGAGTATTTCTTTGAATTCTGCTTCTCGGCCTTTTGCCATTCCATCTCGCATTCCTTGTTGTATTCCTTGTTGTATTCCTTGTTGTATTCCTTGCTCTAATCCTTGCTCTAATCCTTGCTGACGTCCTTCCTCTAGACCAATTTCCATCATATCCCGCCGGATTAACTTCATCTCTTTTTCTTCATCATACTCAAATATACTCATCTGAATCGCCTCCGCTTTATTCTTTAATAGAAAGTCACTTAGTATACCTTCCTTAATACTCTCATTTACAGCCCTTTCTACTGCCTGGCTAATACTCATAACAGCTGTATACTTACGCACTTTTTCGACATACTGCATGTATTCAAACAATGTCTTACATTTCTTCATAAGTTCGTTGTTTTTGCCTAAATTAATATTCAGTATCGTTACCCTAAGTTCCAATTCTGGATTATCCATTTTCTGCTCATAAGCATCGGAAAGTTTTTCTACCCTTCTCTCCCATGATGTATCCTTACCGTTATAGAACACAATAAAACGCGGTGTCGGCACCATTACCTGCTTTGGAGAATACAGTGACTGTCCCATTGTCAATTTTTCTAGTTCTCTTGATATGTAAAATAAATTTCGCATTGGCAAATTTGGAGAATCCGTTGACTGATGTTCATACAAATTTAGAGAACTGTCGATTACGAAGGCTAGATCGTTCTTTTTATTCATATAAATTGCATTTTCAAGTGTCACAATATCCAGTTCATCTGGATCTTCATAGTCTTTCCCGCTTATTGCATTATAAAGGCTTAGAAGTGCCTCCTTATCGCTAAATATCATACGAAACAACGTATCCTTATAGTTTCTCTGCACTGGATTAAAATTGTCCTTATTCATAGTTGTACCTCCATATCCGGCAGAGCATTTCACTAAAATCTCTGCCTCTTCTTTTATTAATTGAAAAGCATAGATTTTCTGAAATGATACAATTAGATTTGAAATTAGAATTGTTTAGAATTATTGA
>DBKX01000400.1:4039-6102 GCA_002297865.1 Lachnoclostridium sp. UBA739 | reverse complement strand
TTCCCGAAGGTCCTGCGATCAGCAGATTATGCTGGCCTGCTACCGCAATTTCTATAGCTCTTTTTAGCAAAACCTGACCAGAAACGTCACTAAAATCATATGTATATTCTTTCTCCATAGCGTTTGACATATCCAAGGTGTTTTTAACAGGCAACATCTTATCCGAACCAGACAAATGCTTAACTATCTGTGATAAAGATTCTGCTCCAAATACCTTTATTCCAGCTACCATTCTTCCTTCCTGTTCATTTACTTTCGGAACAAAGCAGCTTTTAAATCCCTGCTTTTGTGCTTCATAGACAATTGGTAAAATACCATTTACATTTTGTATACTTCCATCTAGACTAAGTTCACCTACGAACAGCACTTGGTCTAATTTTTCTGTTCTCAAAATTCCCATGCTGCATAAAATCGAGACAGCAATTGCTAAATCAAAAGAAGTTCCTTCTTTTCTAATATCAGCAGGGGACAAATTCACTGTAATTTTTTTCACAGGAAGCTTGTACCCTGAATTTTTCATAGCAATCTTTACCCGTTCTCTAGCTTCTTTCACCTGAGAACCAAGATAACCAACTAATTGAAAAATAGGCAGTCCATCACTTAAATCGGCTTCAACCTGAACAATATGAGCACGCATTCCTTGTAATGCAGCACAATATGATTTACTAAACATATAACTCCTTCCATTGTACCCNNCCAATGAAAGCACTTCATCTCGTTTAGTATAGCACTTTATAGTGAAAATGCAACCTATTTAATTATCCAGAATCTTTTTTATCTCATCCATAAAAGTTGCTACATCTTTAAACTCTCGATATACAGATGCAAATCGAACATAGGCAACTGCATCTAAGTTCTTTAACTTATCCATTACAATCTCTCCAATTTTAGAACTTGGAATCTCTTTTTCTTCCATATTAAAGATTGTAGTTTCAATTTCATCAACAACAGCATTAATTTGATCAACTGAAATAGGGCGTTTGTGACAAGAACGGAAAATGCCAGCCTCTATTTTAGTACGGTCATATGGTTCTCGGTTCATATCTTTCTTGATTACAACTAATGAAATCGCTTCCACTTTTTCGTAAGTTGTAAATCTTTTTGCACAGTTGTCGCACTGTCTTCTTCTTCTGATTATATAATTATCTTCTGCTGGTCTAGAATCAATTACTCTTGTATTATCTTCTCCACAATATGGACATCTCATCGCAATCCACCTCTTTCCTTACATTATGTAATAATTATAACAAAGATTTTATATTTGGCAATATAAAACAGTATAGGAGAAGCTCTTATTTGAACCTCTCCTACTGTCTTATAAGCATTTTTTCAAACACTTCTCCGGATCGATATCTACGAGAATGACATCTCCTCCAACTTTTTCAATATCACAAAGGTCTATTACGAATTCGCTTTCTCTCCCAATAAACCCAAATACCCTACACGGACCAGGTACGATAATGCAGTTTATTGTACCACATGTCAGATCAAAATCTAAATCGCATACATATCCTAGTCTCTGTCCGTCCACGACATTTATTACTTCTTTTTGTTTTAGTTCCCAAAGTCTCAGAACATTTCACCCCGCAAGAAGTTTCTTGCTTTATTATATGAAGGAATGGATTAATTCATCCTTTATTTTTCTGATAAATAATTTTTCATATTTTTCAGTGCTGACTTTTCCAAACGACTTACCTGCGCCTGACTAATATGAATCTCGTCTGCAACTTCCATTTGTGTCTTTCCTTGAAAGAAACGTAGCTTAATGATATTGTTCTCACGGTCTGACAGCCTGTCCATTGCTTCTTTTAGAGATATTTCTTCTACCCAGTTTTCCTCTTTGTTCTTCTTATCACTTATCTGGTCCATAATGAACAAGGTATCACCACCCTCAGAGTAAACTGGCTCAAATAGTGATACTGGATTCTGGATTGCATCCAATGCAAATATGATATCTTTTGTATTCATACCTATTTCATTGGCAATCTCATTTACTGTTGGCTCCTTATCATTTTTTTTCGTTAAAGCTTCTTTTGCATAGATAGCCTTATATGCAGTATCCC
>DBKX01000400.1:0-3999 GCA_002297865.1 Lachnoclostridium sp. UBA739 | reverse complement strand
CATATCTTCTAATCTCACCGATAATCATTGGAACAGCATAGGTTGAAAATTTTACATTCTGTGTCAAATCAAAATTGTCAATTGCTTTCATAAGTCCAATGCAGCCGATTTGAAATAAATCATCTACATTTTCATTACTGTTGGAAAAACGCTGTATAATGCTAAGTACTAAACGTAAGTTTCCTTTTATATATAGTTCTCTAGCCTCCTTATCTCCACTCTGGATGCGTTTAAATAAAACTTCTTTTTCCGCATTTTTAAGTAATGGTAATTTTGACGTATTTACACCACAAATCTCAACTTTAAAAAGAGCCATATAGTACCTCCCAAATCTACCATTTTATTCTTAAGTCACATATACAATGATTTACTATACAGCTCTTATTTATTCAATTATTTAATTGTTAATATTAGGTAAGTTTTAAACAAATGCTTTGTACCCTAAAAAGGACTGCCCCTCTCGCAGTCCTTTCACTCTATCTAATATACTCCTACTCTAACTTTAGCATTTCCTTTTTTAATCTTTTTATAATCTTTTTTTCCAACCTTGATATATAAGACTGTGAAATACCTAACAAATCAGCAACTTCTTTTTGTGTACGCTCATTTCCGTCTTCTGTATTGAGACCAAAACGGAGCTGCACAATCATTCTCTCCCTGTCGCTTAATTTACTTAATGCCTTATTCAACAGTTTTCTATCTACCTCATCTTCTAAATCCCTATATATGATATCTTCATCTGTCCCCAATATATCTGATAGAAGCAACTCGTTACCATCCCAATCCACATTAAGCGGTTCATCTATGGACACTTCCATCTTAGTCTTGCTATTTCTTCGCAAATACATTAAAATCTCATTTTCAATACATCTTGACGCATAAGTTGCTAATTTTATATTCTTTTCCGGGTTAAATGTATTGATTGCTTTAATTAGCCCAATGGTACCAATGGAAATTAAATCTTCTACTCCGATTCCTGTATTATCGAATTTCTTAGCGATATAAACTACTAATCTTAGATTATGTTCTACCAAAATTGCCTTTGCTTCTGTATCTCTGTCAGTTCCTAAACAACGGATGACTGCACTTTCTTCTTCTGAATCCAGTGGCGCAGGCAAAACCTCGGCGCCTCCTATGTAGTGAATATCTCCTCTCTGACCCATCAAAATCTGTTTCAGATCCGGGATTACTCGAAATTGAAATTTGTTTGGCAATGATATTTTAAGAAGCATTGACGTTCCCCCTGTATACAATTCACTATTTCTTTTTAAATTAGACTATTATGTAATATCACTTGGTATGTTCCATTGGCTGATAACTTACCAGGATATAAGCCAATCAAAACGTTCTCCCTACGTTTTAATCCAGACTGTTCACCTATCACTATAGAATCGAGACGCACCGCTACTAACAGTCCTTCTTCTTCACCTACCGAATGAAATGGTATCATGCGAATCATCATTGGAGTTTCCTCCGATTCTTCTGTCAATTGCGGACCCTCTTGCATAACCCGATTCATTTTCATGTATGTTGCAAGCATTAATTGCTGTTTTGGTGTAAATAGTTTTCGCACCAGACTAAATTCTGCAATCACAACTGGCTCCCCACTTAAGGGGTCGAATAACATATTTCCTGTATCTAATAAACCTGTTCCTTTTACCTGTTTTCCACGATTCTCGATTCTTACTTTACGAAGCAACATAATTTTTTCCTGTATCAGATTTAGTGCAAACGAAATGAGCGGGTAACATAATATGATACAGCCAATCCCCGCTATTAAGTGAATAACAGCACATTTTTCAAAAATAGTATCATGAAGCAATGTCTTATAAAACCGTTCCATGGAAAGATGGGAATACATAAAATCAAAAAATCCATCTACGAAAAAGGCTATACCAAAGAATGAAAGCAATTTCACGATAAAATCCTTTATATCTTTAATGGAAAATGCTGCTTTTAATGCAAGCGCACTTACAATTCCATATAAAAATACAAATCTAAGAACTGCAGGCAACGGACATACAATTATGATACAGCTCCCAACCGAAGCAATGATTGCTGCAATACTGATTTTTTGCATTGTTGTTGTTTCACGAAGTAACTCCTTCATAATAAAAAGAACGATAAAGTCCATTACAACATCTACAAAAAAAATCAAATCTATATATACAACGAAATGCAATGTTCACCTCCACTTCCTTTCCAAATTACAAAGGATATTATAAAACAAAACTTGTTTTTAATATGTCATATTATGGAATTCCATTCATGTTTTTCATTTACTTTTTTTTACATTTTCTTTGCACAATAGGAGCTTCAAATACCAAAAGGCTACTCACTCACAACTTCTTTTTGTGAACGAGTAGCCCTCTTTCCGTTTCATGCTATCCTATATTTAATTAAACTATAAAGCGAATACTAACTTGGATAAATAAAAGCCAGAAAAAAATGCCTGATTGATCAGACATTTTTTTCTATTATCTCATATTGTATTTTTTATTTATGATTTCTTTGTAAAAACTCTGGAATTTTGATTCCACCATGTTCAGACTCTGTCTTTAAAGTAGGCTTTACAGGCTGTGTCTGTGAAAATGGACTACCCATATTCACTTGTGAAATAATTGGTCTCTGTGTAGGAGCCTGTTTTGCTGCTACTGCACTAGACTGTACTCTATGGTAAGCAGCTGCTTCTTGCTGTGGCTGAACCTGTTGTGTAAATCCATGTGTATTTGTCTTAGGCACTGCAGTATTTACAAAAGATGGTGTCGCAATTGGGCTTCCCTGTTGTTCCAAACCTGTTGCAATTACTGTAATCGTTGCCTGGTCCGGTGTAGTTTCATCATACATAGCACCAAAGATGATGTTAGCTGTTTCACCTGCTAACTCCTGTACAAATGTAGCAGCTTCGTTAGCTTCAAATAAGCTTACATCACCAGATACGTTGATGATTACATGAGAAGCACCTTCAATGGTTGTCTCAAGAAGCGGACTGCTAATAGCCTGTTTTACAGCGTCTACGCATTTCTCATCTCCATGTCCAACACCTATACCAATATGTGCAATTCCTTTGTCTTTCATTACTGTCTGTACATCTGCGAAGTCTAAGTTAATCAGACCTGGTACATTGATTAAGTCTGTAATACCTTGTACACCTTGCTGCAATACTTCATCCGCTTTACGAAGAGCGTCTGGCATTGTAGTTCGACGGTCTACGATTTCTAATAACTTATCGTTTGGAATTACGATTAATGTATCTACATTTTGTTTTAATCTTTCAATGCCGCTAATCGCATTGTTCATTCTTGTTTTTGCTTCAAATTTACATGGCTTTGTTACAATACCAACAGTTAGGATTCCTAACTCTTTTGATATTTGTGCAACTACTGGTGCAGCACCTGTACCAGTACCACCACCCATACCACATGTAACGAATACCATGTCGCATCCTTTAATTACTTCAGCCAATTCATCTCGGCTTTCTTCTGCAGCTTTCTGGCCAACCTCTGGTTGAGCACCTGCCCCTAACCCTTTTGTTAGTTTTTCTCCAATTTGAATACATGTTGGCGCTTTGCAGGTTTTTAAATGTTGCTTGTCCGTATTCACGCAGACAAATTCAACGCCTAAAATGCCCTCCTCAATCATTCGGTTTACAGCATTGTTTCCTGCACCACCTACTCCAACTACAAGTATTTTTGCAGCTGATTCAGACTCGTTTGTTCTTATTTCAAGCAAGGTACTTCCTCCTTTTATATATTAAAAAATCCCTAACATTCCACTATTTTTCTAACGGTAACAAACGCGATCGCGCTATACGAGGCGCTTATTGCAAGTAAATCCTATACTATATAATATATTTTTTCCAATAAATGATCAACCCTTTATGAAAAGAAATTTATTCCTCTCTGAAAATTATCTTATTCTGATCTCCCGTATATTTTTCCATGTCTAAGACTCCTCTAAGGCTCTTTTTCTTTGCCAGTGGAAGAATATTTGTAAGGT
>DBKX01000332.1:2873-3048 GCA_002297865.1 Lachnoclostridium sp. UBA739 | reverse complement strand
CTAGTCTTAGAGGAATGTTGCGCAATACAGTCAGTATTATGAGTTTCGGTAGAATGACTCAGTATGGAAACAAGTTCTTTGGACACAGGGAATTTGATACAAAAAAAACCGATGCAAACGAATATCAGAAAAATATGCAGCAGGTGAAATATGGCTGGCTTGATGTATATTCCGG
>DBKX01000332.1:1019-2823 GCA_002297865.1 Lachnoclostridium sp. UBA739 | reverse complement strand
ATTGGTAGAAGACGTAAAAGCAAAGGCCGGAGATAAAGACTATGATGCTAAGAAATCTGCATGGGACAGAAATGAAGCTATAGCAGAAAACAGTTTTCCTGTATACGAAAAGGATGGCGTGTCATACAGAATATTTGCAACAGGAAAGATGAATAAAAAGAGACATGAACTGTTGATTCCTGCTGATGTCGATGTAAATCCTGTCCTATTTGATGCAAAAGATGATACTATAACATCTTTCTTTACCGTATATAGCAATACTGATGGATTCGAGAACTATATAAAAATGCTAAAAAGCGGGAAACGTATCCCTGTTTCTTATATCTATGATGGGAAAAAATATATCCTTGGAATGGGCAAAATGATTCGTTACCCTTATGCTTATAGCATTAAGAATCTTGTGGATAGAGTGCAGAAAACTCATATAAATGCAGAACATGACCTTGCAGACACAATCTTTGGATGGGTTGATGGGAATGATTCCATGAAAGGTAGAGTGCAAGTGTGTAATGCATTCTCTTTGCAGCCTCTGGAAGATTCAGAACTCTATGCAGAGGTTAAAGGCGTGCTTGCCTCTCCAAAGCCTTCATACTACCCTTTATACATCTGGCAAGAAAGTACTCCATACAAAACTTATTCCTCTAAAGATGCAAAAATCAGTGGAAGAAAGCTTTATAGAATTCATGAGGGCAGCTCAACAACAAGGCTACCGCAAGGCAACGATAACGAAAATACAATGACAAGATTTCGCCCTGTACCTTCGGGGCAGACCTTTGTGATGCGTGTCGTTGTGCATAATATGAGAAAAATTGAGATTGGTGCATTACTTGCAGCAATTACTTTCAATAATACTCCTGGAACATGGCATAACATAGGTGGTGCCAAGGGCTATGGCTATGGAAAATTGGAATGTACCGGACTGTCGTTGCAAGGATTACAATTTACAGAAGAAGAATATCTGAAAGCATTTGAATACGAGATGTCTTTGTTTACGGAGTCCAATTATTCGTGCCTGTGGCGCGATACAGAACAGATAAGCAGACTCTTTGCAATTCTTTCTGAGCATGAAGACGGTGATGTCAGGATGATGGAGATGGATAATGGTAAATCGCCATTAGGAAAGAATGAATATGAATACTATAAAAAAACATTCAGTTTGTTGCATGAGCCGAAAGTATGCGTAAAAACTTATTTGGATGAGTCGGCTGTTGTGGAAATAGATTCGCAATTGAAGAGTGCGGAGACCTTTAAAAGACTAAGTATGTTCAGAAAAGAAAAGTCTGATATCTATGAAGCGATAAAGAATGCAGAAGAAAAAGGAGAATTTCGTCAAGCAATTTCTCTACTGAATGGTCTAATAAACGATATGTTAATTCGTGGTATTGAAAAAGTAGAAGAGGAGGAGTGGGTGTCTCGACTCGCTCAAAAACAAGAGGAAAAGGATAAACAACAGCAACATATGCATGAAGATGCTGAAAAAGCGAAAAAGACCCAACTTATATCTGATGGTTTTGACGCTTTTATAAATCAGAAAGATTCCAATAATGCCAATTATAAAGTGAACAAATGGAATACTTGTGCTTCACTGATTGAAAAATGGCTGAAGGTAAATGGCACTTCCGAACTCGTCCCTAAAGAAAAGGATATAGTAGAGTGCGTAATTCGTCGGTTGTATGCAAATCAGGACAAGAGCGAGAAGAGACATTGGAAAGAAAATATAGAAAAAGGAAAAATATGGAAAGGCATAAAGTCATATCTTGGTGAAGACCGCACAGTTTGTCTATATGCTGAATTGAAAAAATGG
>DBKX01000332.1:0-981 GCA_002297865.1 Lachnoclostridium sp. UBA739 | reverse complement strand
TATGGTAGTTAAAACAATGTTGGTTACGTTCAAGAATAAACTCTCGTTTCGTGAGGTCCCCTTGTTTAGGGGTGCTTTGCTTAATAAGGCACAGGGAGACAACACTTTGTTTCATGACCATATCGGCGACAAATTCCGATACAGCTATCCACTTGTGCAGTATAGAACGGTTGATGGATATGCAGCTGTCTTTTGCTTAAATGAAGGGATTAATGCTGTTGAGAATATTTTTGGTGACACTAATCAAATGGAAGTACGAATTGGTAGACGAAATGAGATGCTTGTTGTTGATCATAAAGTTTGTCAGTACGACGATATTGCTGTCATCGCCTCTCCGAAGAGCTATTGTATATACAATTATTTGCCTTTAAATCAGGAGAATTACTCGTTATATATGGAAACTGACAGTATAGTTGAACGCTATTCTATTATAGAAAAGTGCTTAACAGGTAATATCCTTTCGTTTGCGAAGAGTTTGGGCGTGTTCTTTGAGCGGCAAATAAATTTAAGCTTGCTTGATGTGATTGATAAGCATGAGCTAAAATATAAGAACATAAATATGTTAGGGTTCAGTTTGAAATTTAAGACAGATGTACTATTGCCTCGTTATATAGCGTTAGGTAAAGGTGTTAGCCTTGGATTTGGTATAATTAAATGATGAATGTATATGTCAAGAATCTTAATATCCTTTGTCGGAACTGGTAAGACAGACAGGCAGAATTTAAAGTCTGAAAGATGTTATCTGACTACGTGTTATCATATTGGTAATCGTAATATTGGTGATTATCCATTTGTCGCTGCTGGAATCATGGCGTCATGTCATATAGATAAGGTTATACTTATTGGTACGACACATTCTATGTGGGAGGAAGTATATCGATATTTTGCAGAACAGAACAATCAAACATTAGATGAAGCAAAGTATTTGGCAATAGCGGATTATTGTGAAAAAGCGACATCTGATACAATACAGGATATTCC
>DBKX01000148.1:4724-7263 GCA_002297865.1 Lachnoclostridium sp. UBA739 | reverse complement strand
TACCTTAACTTAATGACATTGGGGGATAGGTGTGCTTTATGTGCGGCTGGCTTGTATACAAAGCTTAGGCGATGTATTGAAAAAATTCCATAATCTTAAGTCATTAACAACCATTAGTAAACATATTGTTAAAGTAAATGATCTGGAAGAACGAGGGGATCAACTTTATAAAGAAAATATGTACCGGTTATATAGAGAGGAAGATGTCAGGCGTATTGTGATGTGGAGAAATATTTATGAATGCATTGAAAACTGTTTTGATACTTGTGAACATGCTGCAGATATTGTGCAGGCAGTCATTATGAAGAATTCTTAATGTAAGTACCAATTGAGAAAAGATGAACGGAGGGCAATATGGACTTTAGTTTTTTAATTGAAGGTGTTTTAAGCATTACTTGGCAGCAAATCGTTATGTTACTTGTAGGAGGTCTTTTAATCTGGCTTGGAATTAAAAAAGGATGTGAACCCACTTTGCTCGTTCCTATGGGAATAGGAGCGATTCTGATAAATTTTCCAGGAACGGCAGTTCTAACACAGATGATTCAAGGAACGGCAGGAAATACAGAATCTGTGGGGATTATTGAATGGTTGTTTCATGTGGGAATTGATTCAGCAGAAGCAATGCCTATTTTGCTATTTATAGGAATTGGGGCAATGATAGACTTTGGTCCATTGCTTTCTAATCCAAAAATGTTTTTATTCGGTGCAGCAGCTCAATTTGGTATTTTCTTTGCAATTGTGCTGGCAGTATTATTAGGTTTTGATATGAATGATGCAGCATCAATAGGCATCATTGGAGCAGCGGATGGACCAACGTCCATTCTGGTTTCAAAAGTTCTGAATTCCAATTATATGGGGGCAATTGCAGTGGTAGCATATTCTTACATGGCATTGGTTCCAATTGTACAACCTGTTGTAATAAAGGCACTCACTACGAAAAAAGAACGATGCATACATATGGATTATAACCCGAATTCAGTTACAACCAATACCCGAATCCTGTTTCCAATTATAGTCATACTTGTAGTGGGACTAGTATCACCAGAGTCATTAGGCTTGATTGGAGCTCTAATGTTTGGAAATCTGCTTCGGGAAGGTGGGCAGGTTGTCAGTGAATTAAAAACAATGTCAGATACTGCAAAAGGAACCTTAACAAATCTGATATCTGTGCTTTTAGGATTAACAATTTCGTTTAGTATGCAAGCAGAACAGTTTGTAAAACTTGACACAGTAATTATTATGGTAATTGGTTTAGCAGCATTTGTTATGGACACTGTAGCAGGTGTGCTACTTGCTAAGTTTATGAATCTTTTTCTGGAAGATAAAATTAATCCTATGGTTGGTGGCGCAGGAATATCTGCATTTCCAATGGCATCTCGTGTAGTGCAGAAACTTGCTGCATGCGAAGAGCCTGGAAATATCATACTGATGCATGCGGCAGGCGCTAACGTAGCGGGACAAATTGCATCAGCCGTAGCAGGAGGTTTGGTAATCCGTTTTATTACGGGTCTTATGTAAGGGGGAAACTATGATATTAGCAATTAATATGGAAAATTTAAAGAATGCTCTTATTATTATGGCACAAGGAATGGCAGGTATTTTTGTTACTATTCTGGTTATTATGGCAGTTATTTTCTTGATTCCTCGAATATCCAATTTAAATGAAAAAGAAGAAAATAAAGAGAAATGAAACATTACGCATTTTGATAGAGCTAGACTGTGAGAGGGCTGTCGAACTAATTTGTCTGTTCGACCCCCTCTTTATTTGTGTTATAGAAAGGTCTCTAGTCCGCACACAACTGAAACTTTACATAGTCTTTACAAATGCTTATAATATATCTTACACCATAGGAATATAATGGGTTTTAATGTGTTGAAAATATCAAAGTGTAAGAACAGAAAGGAAGTATAAAGAATGGATTACTGTTCTGCAATATTAATTTTTATGGGTGGATTAGGAATGTTTCTGTATGGCATGAATCGTATGGCAGAGGGAATGCAGAAATTAACGGGAACGTTTATTAAGAATTTTTTAGAAGTTTTATCAGATAAAAAAGTAATGGCAATACTTGTCGGGGTTCTGATTACTTCAATTATACAAAGCAGCACTGGAACAACCATTATGGTTATTGGATTCGTGAATGCAGGAATACTAAGTCTGGTTCAGTCAGTTGGAATTATCATGGGAGCAAACATAGGAACTACAGTAACAGGCTGGATTGTTTCCTTGATTAGTCTTGGAAATATAACATATCCTTATGTAGTTGCATCTTTTTTGGTTGGCTGTGCAGCTTTTATGATGATTTTGTTAAAAAATGAAAAGAGAAAAGTAATGGCAGATGTTTTATTTGGGTTAGGAATCTTATTTGTTGGACTCTACACCATGACAAATGCAATTAATCAGTTTGAAAGTCAGGAAACGTTAATTGGTGGATTGGCATCCTTAGGGGATAAGCCAATACTTGCAATATTAGCAGGAATACTGATTACACTAATTCTACAGAGTTCATCGGTGTCTATTGGTATCTTACAGTGTGTT
>DBKX01000148.1:0-4693 GCA_002297865.1 Lachnoclostridium sp. UBA739 | reverse complement strand
GCAGTATTTTTAATCATTGGACAGAATATAGGAACTTGTGTGCCTGCCTTAATTTCAAGTGCCGGAACAAAAATGAATGCAAAAAGATCTGCCATGATACATCTTCTATTTAACGTTTTTGGAGCAATTGTATTTGGTTTTGGAATGGAAATTGTGTTTGCCAATCATACAGCATTTGCAAGCTCTACAATAAGTTGTGTGGGAATTGCAGCGTTTCATTCTTGCTTCAATATCCTTTGTGCTGTGTTACTTTACCCATTTATTCACCAGATAGCGAAGTTTTCAGATGTTGTACTGAAAAGCCGTGGAAATGAAGAAGTAGCAGATGATGTAGAACTTACTTGCAGGCATTTGGATAAAAGAATTCTGGAATCTCCATCATTGGCGGTAGCAGAAGTAACACAGGAAGTAGTGCATATGGGAGAAGTGGCTTATGAATCTGCGAAACTTGCATTTGATGCCGTTATCTCTAGAGATATAAAAAAGGCGAAATTAGTATATGAAAAGGAAGATATGATTGATAAAATGACCGATGTCATATCGGATTATCTTGTTAAAATTAGTGCATTGCCTTTAACCGAAGAACAGCATACAAGTATTACAAATCTGTTTTATACGGTAAGCAATTTTGAAAGAATGGGTGACCATTCAGAAAACATTGCTGAACTTGGCAGTTATATGATTGAAAATAGCATATGCTTTTCTGAACCAGCTTATAAAGAGTTAGAAGGGATTATGGAAATTGTAACCAATAGTTTTATCTACGCAATAAGAGCCAGAAGAGATTTAAGTGAAGAGAGTGCAAAGAAAGCCAAGCACTACGAAGATTTGGTTGACAGTATTGAAGATGAACTGCGTAATAAGCATATGAAAAGACTGGCAAATGAGCTTTGTAAGCCGACGTCGGGGGTTGTATTTTTAGATATTTTAAGTAATCTAGAGAGGATTTCCGATCATGCAGATAATGTTGCAGAATATGTCTTAAATGAGATATAATGAAATTGGTGGTGAATGAAAATGGCACAGTTGATTTATTGTGTAGAAGATGATGATAATATTCGAGAACTAGTGATCTATACACTTCAATCTGCTAATTACCAGGCAGAAGGGTTCGAAAATGCTGAGAAATTCTATAAGGGGCTGAATAAAAAAAAGCCAGACTTAATCCTTTTAGATATTATGCTGCCAGACGAAGATGGTATCTCTATCTTAAAGAGACTAAAAGCAAATCATGATACTAAAAAGCTTCCAGTGATAATGCTGACTGCGAAGGCAAGTGAGTATGACAAAATAAAGGGACTTGACCTTGGTGCTGATGATTATGTATCAAAACCATTCGGTGTTATGGAACTAATCTCAAGAATTAAAGCAGTTATGCGAAGAACTCACGCTGTAGAACGTGAAAATGTATTAAGCATTGGTGGAATTGAATTAGATAATGAAAAACATACGGTTTCGGTTAACCATGAGTTGGTTTCACTAACATATAAGGAATTTGAACTATTATATAATTTAATGATAAATCGTGATTTAGTTATGTCCAGAGAGAAACTTTTGGACCTTGTCTGGAATACTGGTTATGAAGGGGAAAGTCGAACAGTGGATGTGCATATTGGTTCCTTGAGACAGAAACTTGGAGCAAGTGGAGCACTGATTCAGACAATTCGTGGTGTAGGGTATAAGATTGGAGAGGCAAAATGAGAAAACGAATTTACATGAATATGTGTGCATTATCCTGTGCCATATTAGTTGTAATCTCTATTTTTGTACTGTTCCTTTTCTCTAATATTAATCATATTATGATGAAAAACCAGATGGAAAGTGAAGCTGGAGATATCGCAGCTGCACTTGAACATATGGAAGGTGAGAAGGTTCCTCTCTATTTAAAACAGATTGCAGATGCAAATGTGTCACGAATAACCCTTGTGGAAAAAGAAGGAACAGTGCTTTTTGATACTAAAGAAAAGGCAAGCGAGATGGGAAACCACCATGCTCGTCCTGAAATCCGAGAAGCTTTGAAAAATGGAAAATCATTTGATATTCGCTATTCTAAAACATTAAGAAAACAGACATATTATGCCACACAACGGCTTTCATCAGGGGAAGTGCTACGTATTGCTTATGTTTCTAAGAGCCTCTTAGCACTTATTATAAGTCTGGCACCTTATTATTTTATTGTATTTGCACTTAGTGTTGTGCTGTCTCTGGTAGTTGCATGGAAAATGTCTAATACAATTATTGAACCGATTAATAACATTGATATTCATAATCCGGAAACCAATTTTCGATATAAAGAGTTTAACCCTCTCTTAGTCCGGATTAGTAAATATAATGATGAGCGAAAGAAAAATGAGAAATTGAGAAGAGAGTTTTCTGCAAATGTATCCCATGAGCTGAAAANNTACCACCATCTCTGGATATGCCGATCTTCTTCGAAATGGAATGGTAAAATCAGAAGATGTAGAACAGTTTTCTGAAAAAATTTATAAGGAATCAGAACGATTAATTAATCTAGTAAATGATATTATCAAACTTTCCAGACTGGATGAAAAGAAAGTTGGAATTGATGTAGTAAGCGTTAAAATGGATGACCTGGCACATCGGGTGAAAGAGTCGTTGCATCCCGTTACAGATAAGTATAGGGTAAGTTTTGAACTGGATGTAGACAATGTTCGTATTACTGCAGTTGAACTTATGATGGAAGAACTTCTCTACAATCTATGTGAAAATGCAATCAAATACAATAAACCAGGTGGATATGTAAAATTAAGTATACACAAAGACTTGTTAAATGTATTTATTGAAGTGAGTGATAACGGAATAGGAATTCCAAAAGATTGTCAGAATCGAATATTTGAACGGTTCTACCGTGTAGATAAAAGTCATTCTAAACAGATTGGTGGTACAGGACTGGGGCTTGCAATTGTAAAGCATGTTGTTGAATACCATGAAGGAAGAATAGATATTGATAGTGATGTTGGAAAAGGAACTAAAATACTGGTAACACTGCCTGTTGACAGTAACGTCAGATAAGTTGACAATTCAAATTTCACAGCGTTTATTACTTTGTTTGCTTCTTCTGTTGCCGTGACAAGTGCAATTATGGCAGGAGAAATGGGGGGAGATGAAGAGCTGGCGGGGCAATTAGCAGTCTGGACCAGTATCTGTTCCGTATTCACTATTTTGTAACCATTGTGATACTCAGTAATATAGGAGTAATATAAAATATAAGGCGATTCGTAATGATTATTGACTGGAATACAGATAGTTTACATTACGAAAGAAAAGTGAAAGAAGCAAAGAATATGAATTATAAATGTCCCATTTGCAAGCGAAAGGGGACGTTGGTTCGGCATGGCTATTATCGAAGGAATCTTATCTTTTGGATTGGAAATGTAGAAGAGAGGCAATTGCTTATACTGCGTTTTCGATGTTTGTTTTGTAGGAGTACTCACGCCCTACTGCCAAAGGATGTGATTCCTTATCATATTTATACAGTATCCTTTTACTGGAAGATGCTTCGTCTGTTAAAAAATTGTTCAGAAGGTGTGAAGTTTTGCGTTTTTGTGATGAAAACCTATTATAATCATATCTACCGACTGATACATTATGTTCGTTATTATATTGCGCACCAGTGTAAGGTATATTTGCGCTGCCTCTACGTTCTTCATTACTTGAATAGAAGGAAGTTAAGGCAATTTCTTACCTATACCACATTAGTTGTGAATAGTCTAAATGTATAAAGTATGATACATTTGGTATATAAAAACAAATGTGGAGGAAGACAGATGGCAATACATACAAATGAATTATGGGTAATACACGAGTTTGAGACAAGTTTCATTCATTTGGGAGTACGAAGTCGAAGAGGAAAACTGATTCTGATATTTGATTACGGAAGTCAGTTTATTCTTGATGCACAAATATGCTTTGTTACGGAGCCTATGATAAATAACGTCAATTTAATGAGTTACTTGTGGCGTTACGGAATACCAGATTCTATTTGGTTATCAAACTATGAACTGCAAAGAGAGAATTGGAATCGGATAACCAATGGACTTGGGATAAAAGTGGTACTGGATACGGAAATAAAAGCACAAATGAAATCGGTTCATCTCATTGACACGTTGCAAGACAAATTAAAACTGTTAAGTATGAAAAAGTTTCAGAATTTACAGGAACTGAAAGAGATACTTGTTAATCACATTAACAGGTGGAACTATCAAAGTGAGAGAAAAGAAATCAATGCACCGGCAGATATATTTTTTGCAAACATTAGAAATCATATTTTTATTGAAAAAAGGGTATTGAGTGAAAGTTATTTGATTAAGTTTTTAGGAAATGTAACAGAAGCAGGAATGGTGCAAGTACTTCATCGTCTATATCAGGTGCCAGATGATTATTTGGGGCAGCAAATTATGTTTCGGAGATCAGCATTGCAGAATCAGGAGATTTACATATATGATGAAAGCATGAATCAGCTGATGTATCGCTGCCCTTTTGTTAAGATGATAGAAATACCATAAAAAAATTATTCTATTAGTTTACATTTTAGGTAATGACCTCCTTATTAGTAGATAGAAATACTTCTTACATGGCCATGAGGAAAGCATTTCAAATAAAAAGGAAAAGGTACAGGAGGTATCATTATGAGTAATAGTTCATTAGTTAATTATACAAAAATATCACCAAA
>DBKX01000258.1 GCA_002297865.1 Lachnoclostridium sp. UBA739 | reverse complement strand
CCCTTTTTTATTATGAGCTACTGTTGGGAATATGGCAGTAGTCCGAAATTTATAACAAAGCAAAAAGTAAATAATTATGCAAATTCCATCCTTTTTATTCATTCTGTCACTGGCAACTACCTTATTGGTTGGTATCTTGATTGGCTATGCTTTCCGTTTGGGTATGACCAACCTGTTTGGTTGGTTAAAAAATTGGGGAACAAGCCTTCGTAATCATTTAGTTGATTACTGGTATGTATTGGTGTTTGTCATCACAACGGTGTATGTCTTGGTGCATTTTTCGGAATGCATCGATTTGTCGTTCACGGAGGACTTTAATGGCAAGAACTTGATTTTCCTATTTTGGTTAATACTAATCATTTTTCCAATGTTTGAGAGTTTCGAAGGCTTTGGAGTCAGCATCAAGAAGAGAAAACAAAATAAGGAAGAAGACTTCTTGACATCTGAATATCATAATAATTTGATTCGTGCTCAAGAGGAAGGAGGCAATCATGAATAATGGAATTTATAGAGTTATTAAAGAAGGAACTTCTCTTATGGGTAATCAGTATCTTAATGAGGAGATGTTTAGGACATGGCTTGATTATTCGTTGAAGATGCTTGATTTAGTTTGTGGAAATACCTTTATAAGATATCAATATTCTTCATATGCTCTACAGGTGTTGAATGCTCAACTTACTCCTCATGATAAATTGAATAATTGCATAGAGTGGTTAATAAAGATGATGCCAATGATGTAATTGATGTCCAATAATAGCATTAAACTTAGTCTTATTATGTCAAATAGAATACCATTTAAAGTTTCTGCTCGTACAGCTCGCCTAATTGGTAGAGAAAATGTAGCAACAGCGAAAGGTGCCATCATCGAACTGATAAAAAACAGTTATGATGCAGATAGTCCTTTTTGTATTGTTCTTATAGACAACAGATATGGAACATATCATAATTTACTCAGTAAGGATGATTATAAGCATTTAATTTCCTTAGGTATCAATTCGGAATTGCTTGATTCTGTTTATCTGTGGAAGGGTGATATGTATTATGAAAAAAGCAATATAGATATAGAACAAATAGGTTTGCTTAAGCAAGAACTTCAGAAAAATACTACTCTCTATGTAATTGATGCTGGTGAGGGAATGACAGGAGAAATCATTCGTAATTATTGGATGACCATTGGTACAGATAACAAATCGAATAATTTTGTAACTCATTGTGGAAGGGTGAAAGCTGGTGCTAAGGGTATTGGACGATTTGCTCTCGATAAATTAGGAGAGCGATGCGAAATGTTTACTTTCTTTAATCCTGACATTCATAGTGATGTTGATGAGAATGGCAATGTTAGTAGCTATAATGGTTATCATTGGAAGGTAAATTGGAATGATTTTGAAATAGAGAATGTTACAATAGACAAGATTGGTGCTGAGATAGAAGGCATTTCTAGTACTACCTACATTGAGAATCTTATGCAGCTTCCGCTTACGGAAGATCTCAAAAGATTTATTTCGGATAGTTCTGTACAATATGGAACAATCCTCAAAATTTCGCAATTGCGAGATGTGTGGGGGGATGCCGCCATTGGGAGTGTATTTGATGATTTGGGAGTTTTGATACCACCTTCGGAGAGTCAAGAGTTTCAGATATTCCTTCAATCTTTAGATAATCCAGATAAGTTTGGCAAGGTAGAGAACTCATTCTGTGATGATTTTGACTATAAGATTGTTGCTCATGCTGATTCTAATCAAAATGTCAATATCCGTATCTATCGTCATGAATATAATATAGAGGCAATTCCTCCTTCATTTTTTGAACGAGAAAACCAAAAGAATTATCCCTATTGTCGCGAAGATTTTATACGTGGCTATTGGGATACTTCACGTACTTTTTCGCAATTAATTCCTGGTTTTAGCGATACTGATACAGATGGTATATTATCAAGAATTGGAACCTTCGACTTTTCTTTCTATTATTTGAAACGCTCTGCAACTAAAAAGGATGAAACTCGCTTCTTTTATCGCCAATGTCCCTATAACCTCAGAAAAAGTTGGCTTGATAAATATGGAGGTATAAAATTGTTCAGAGATAGTTTCAGAGTTAGACCTTATGGAGAAAAAGGGGATTCTGCATTTGATTGGTTAGGAATTGGTATACGGAAGAATAACAGCCCTGCTGGTATAGCTAAGAAACAAGGAGGTTATCGTGTTGAGGCAGAGAATATTGCAGGCTCAATTCTTATTTCTAGAGTTTCCAATATAGATTTTGAAGACAAGTCTAGTCGAGAAGGTTTGCAGGAAAACAAAACTTTTTCTATTTTTAAGCAAGTAATTATTGGCATTATTCGAATATTTGAAGAAGACCGTTCTTTGATAGCCCGTGAATTCGTAGCTGACGATGAATTTCGCAATGGGGCGGTAAGGGACAGAGAACGTGCAGAAGAACTTGTCAACAAAATAATAGAAAGTAGCAAAAATGCACAGGAAAAAAACAGAGATGAAAATTCTACTGACTATAAGTTGCATCTGTTAGCTGTTGTTAATGAACAGAAAACAGAGGAAATCAAACTTTTACGTGAAGAACAGAAAATTCTTCGTGCTTTGGCCAGCAGTGGATTAATGTTGGCATCTTTTGCTCATGATCTAAGTAAGCTCAACGATTCTCTTGGGCATCGATACGATAAAATAATACATCTTCTTAATGATAAGGTTTGTGAACAAGATTTTCCTGAGGAAAGAAGAAAAAATCCGTTTCTTCTGCTGGAACAGGCAAAGGAAAACGATAAAAAAATGCAACGTTGGTTTAGTTTTTCAACCGATATTGTTAAGAAGGATAAGCGTAGAAGAAAAACTGTTTGTTTTGCACCTTATTTCGATAAACTTGAAGATATCTGGTCTGGGCTTTTTACTGAGCGTAAAATACGCTTTGTCCATTCTAATGTAGATGATGCTTGTATAAGAGCTTTTGAAATAGATTTTGACAGTATATTCTATAATCTTATTTCTAATTCAATAGAAGCATTTGTTCGGTTAAAGGAAGAGCGTGAACGTGTAATAGAGGTCTCTGTAGAGACCTCAGAAAGAGCAATCGTATGTACTTATCGTGATAGTGGGCCGGGGCTTTCGTCTGATATCGTCAATCCTACAGATATATTTCAACCGCTTTTTACAACAAAGCGTAGTGCAAGTACGGGAGAAGAGATAGGCACCGGGTTGGGTATGTGGCTTGTGAAACTTATTTCTGAGGATAATGATGCTCGTGTCGTACTGCTAAGCCCAACCGTTGGATTTGGTATTCAAATTATATTTCCAATAAAATATAAAAAATAATTATGAGCTATAAAGTCTTATTTATAGATGAGGAATCTCTTCAGCATGATGATTTCGAAGATCACTTTGAGAAAAACTGGCCTGAGGCAGTGAGAGTTTGTATGTTTCCAGCTCCTACAATTGAAGAAATGTTGGAACAAATAGAACAATTACACCCTGATGCGGTAATTGTAGATTATCAACTGAATGACAAAAAAGAAGATATAAGTTACAATGTATGTTATAATGGTGTTGAATTGATAAATGCTATAAATGAACAATTGGCTGATTTCCCTTGTTTTGTCATAACTTCGTATGATGGTGAAGCCGTTGGTGATTCGAATGATGTAAACTTAGTGTATGTCAAAAAGGTATTGAATTTTTCTTCAGAAGATGGAGAAAAAGTATCATTTGCACAGCGAGTTAAAAGTCAAATTGATAAATATCGTTTGAGAATAGCTAATGCACGTAAAGACATTTCTAGCTTAATAGCAAAAAGAGAAAGAGGCGAAGCTACAGTTCAAGATGAGGAACGAATAGTAGAGTTGGACACATTCTTGGAAAGAACTTTTGATAAGAATGATTCTGTTCCTGCTGGGTTAAAGCAATTGTCCAATCTTGAAAGATTAAATACATTAATAGAAAAAGTGGATAGTTTGATTGATAAATTGAATTAGCATGACACATCCGTTCCGAAATATGGCTCCTAAACGTACTTGTACAAAGAAGAGGGCTAATTATAAAGCATATAAGTCTTTTCTTGCTGATGATTTTAACCATAGGTGTGGTTATACAGATTGTTCGGATCATTGGTTTGGTGGTAAACGTAATTTTCAAATAGACCATTTTAGACCAGAAAGCAAATATCCTGAACTTAAAAACGAGTATAGTAATTTAGTATATTGTTGTTCTTATGTTAATAGAGCGAAATGTGATGATGACAATTCTAATTATTTGGATCCATGTGACATAGATTTTAATTTACATTTCGAACGTGATGATTTTGGGTATATAAAGGCTAAGACACCACAGGGACAATATATGGTAGAACGAATGAATCTTGGCTTGTTTAGATATGCTATATGTTGGAATCTTGATAGGCTAGAAGAAAGAATAAAAATATTTGAAGCAAAAGTTAATCAGAACACAGCTTCTGCCATAGACAAAGAATTGCTCTTAAAAATGAATATGGAATTTCATGAGTATTTGAGGTATCTTAGAGCAGAATTATAGTTCCTTTATATTTAGGAAGATAAGAAATTAAATCATGTTGCAACGTATATTTCCTTTCTTGAAACGAAATCTTACACAAGATCCATTATTGATTAATCGAATTTTTGTGTCTCTATATATAATATATAATAAGGTGTCAACTTACAATAACATTATAGGTAGATACATTATAAATGATGATGATAAAGATAAAAAGTTGTTAGGACAAGTCCTGATTTTTTTAGAAAAACAAGGGATAAACAAAATAGATTTAGAAGATATGATAAAGCTATTTGAATTTGTCATATCTCCATCCGATAGAGTTGTTACAGGAGCTATCTATACACCCAATAAAATTAGAAAACGGATTCTGGAAAACTGTTTGGGGAATCAAAAAGATTTATCTTCTGTTCGAGTGGCTGACATAGCTTGTGGATGTGGTGGTTTCCTTATGGATGTGGCGAAATACATACATAAGAAGACAGGGAAAAGTTATCATCATATTTATCAAGAGAATATATTTGGAATCACTACTGTCCACGAAA
>DBKX01000039.1 GCA_002297865.1 Lachnoclostridium sp. UBA739 | reverse complement strand
ATTTCAAAGAATCTGTCTTCTAGGCTACTGCCTTTTACAATCTCCTCTAGTGTATCACAGACTGCCATCTTTCCATCAATTACTATTCCTACGCGATCACAGATTTTCTCTATTAAGTTAAAATATGAGTTGAAACAATAATGGTCTTTCCCTGCTTCTTCAACTCAACAAGAAAGTCTGTTACAACCTTAGCAGTTAAAACATCCAATCCATTGGTTGGTTCATCAAATATTATAATCTCTGGATTATGTACTAATGATATAACAAGCGAAACTTTCTGCTTCATCCCAGTTGATAAATCAGAAACTTTGACTTCCGCAAATTTGTCTATTCCAAATTTTCCAAACAATGTCTTTTTTCTTGCTTCCCTTTCAGTAATAGACACATCATATAAGTCTGAGAAAAAATTATACAAATAGTTAGGTGTGAAAAATTCTTCTAACTTTAATTCACTTGTTAAGAAACCTATCTTTCTTCTTACCTCATCAGGCTGTTTTATAATACTTGCCCCATCAATCAAGGCATCTCCCTGATCGGGTTTTATTAAAGTTGAAAGCATTCGAAGTGTTGTTGTCTTTCCCGCACCATTTGGTCCTAATAATCCAAAGACTTCTCCCTTGCTTACCTCAAAAGAAAGTCCATCTACGGCAACCTTAGTTTTTGCTTTCGTCTTTTCTAACTTTTGTTGCTTCTTAGTTAGTGTAAATGTTTTTTTCAAGCCGTTAACGCTTATTATTTCTTCCATCTTTGTCCCTTTCTAATATTTTTTTCTATATTATTGCCCAATCATTTCATACTGTCAATTACTTTTTCTTGATTGTAAAAGTTGCACGAGTTGTATTGCCAGCACGATCCTTTACGACTAACTTATATTTTCCGTTCTTAGAAACTTTTTTCCCAGTTTTTATTGTCTTTCCATTAAGTGTTGCAGATTTAATCCCATATTTATCTGAAAAACGGATTGTACGTTCTGATTTATATATGACACCATTTTTTACTCCAGATATCTTAGGGCTCTGCATATCAATGTAAAACGTCTTTTTAGCCTTATTACCAAAATAATCTTCTGCCTCTATTACATACTTTCCATCTTTAAAAACAGTATAATCAGCAGGTACTTTCTTTCCATTACAAGTGACACTTTTAACTCCAAAATTATCCGTAACTAATATACTAATATAACCTGGATAGTATTTTCCATCCTTAACTGGATAAATGTCTGGCACCTTAGTATCCTTAGCAAAGACATCTTTTCCTGACGTAGAAGCTTGTAACAAGGTATCGTAATATTCACTTAGTTTTATTTTCCATGATGCAGTCTTTTTATCAGCACTTAATGAGCCGTTGGTATATGTAATTTCTTTATCAAATGTAATATTGATTCGCATAAAGATACTATTTTCCATAGCCTGATAATCCATAAAATCATTATCATTGACATAATCATTATAATCATCAATTTCTTGATAGGACGAATTAACAGATGAATAAACGGCTTGAAGATGATCTGCTCCAATATCCACATAAGAAAACAAACCTTCGTTTTCTTTATCTGTATCTTCTTTATCCTCTTCAATACTACCTGGACTAAATAGTTCATTAAATGTCCTACTGTCTGTCAGTATCTTCTTTAACTCCTTTGGAGAAGAAAATGGAACCTCCTTAGTATAACATACATAATAACAGTCATCGTACATTTCTTTTGTTTGTTTGAAATCAGTTAATCCACTTAATTCCTTCTTCAATTCTGGGTCACTCATAATATACTTATTTACCCCACTATCAATCATGTAACTATATGACATTACTCCACTTCCGTCTGACTTCATCTGAATCTGCATATTTGCCCCAAAACAGCCAGTAAGCGTTACTGCCATAATAACTGCAAGTAATAAATTCAATACTTTCTTCATAATAAAACCTCCCCTAGTAGAATTTATTACCATTATACACTATATTTTGAGGCAAACCAATTATTTTTTACAACCCCATAAGCCAAACACTTGCCACCACACCTGCTAAAGTTGCAACTAAAGCTCCTGCAAGTGTATACCTTGTTTTCTTTACCTTTGCAGTCATAAAGTAAATGGATAATGTGTAAAAAATGGTTTCTGAACAACTCATCAATATAGAAGCAAGCCTTCCCAGATAGGAATCTGGCCCATAGTTTTTATACACATCTAATAATAAACTTGTTGCCGCAGATGAAGAAAACATTTTTACAACAACAACTGGCACCAGTTCGGATGGAAAGTGTAAACGCTCCACCACAGGTTTTAGCACATTTGATAAAAGATCCAATGTTCCTGACGCCCGTAACACCCCAATTGCAACCATTAATCCTATAAGAGTAGGCATAATTCCTTTTACAACCTGAAAACCATCTTCTGCACCTTTAATAAATTCATCGTATACATTAGTCTTCTGCAGCAATCCATAACCGACTATGTAAATTATTACAAACGGAATAATAAAGTTTGATAAGTATAATAGAAAATCCATGCCATCCTCCTATTTCGTTTTACAAAGTTTACGAGCAACAACGGAAAAAACAACTCCCACAAAAGTTGAAAACAAGGTCGCTAGTATTGCCGTTGTAATAATATCTGCTGGATTAACCGAACCATACTGGCTCCTGTATGCAATTATATTTACTGGAATCAACTGTAAGGACGAAATATTTATAATTAAGAATGTACACATATCTACACTGGCAATTTCACTGTCATTGTTTAACTTTTTTAATTCTAACATTGCTTTTAATCCAAATGGTGTTGCTGCCCACCCTAATCCTAAAATATTAGCTATCATATTGGAACATATATACTCCCTCGCAACATGCCCCTTTGGAATATCAGGAAACAAAAGTTTTATCACAGGACTTAACCCTTTTGTTAAACCATCTATAATTCCACTCTTTTTTGCGATCTGCATAAGCCCTGTCCACATCGACATTACGCCTAACATGGTAATACACAAAGTTACTGCCTCTTTTGCCGAATTAATGGAAGCAACACTTACCTCCTGCATCTTTCCAGTTAGTGCACCTACAATAATACCAATTACAATCATAAATCCCCAAAGATAATTTATCATCTTAGTCTCTCCTTCTAACTTAAACTTTCCTTTTCAACTCCTATTAAAGTAGAATTGCTTATTTTAATATATTGTGCAACAACATGGATTATCACTTTACGAAAAATCAAATTTCACCTTTTTTATTTGATTTCCCCAAAAAACTGTTGTAGTATATATTGTTGTACTAATTAAATACAGTATGAAGTAAGTACACTGGATTTTTTTAATGAGTAAAAAACTGGGGATGGAAATTGTTTCGTCCAAAATATATTCAGTTATTCATAAATTTAACGCTTTTTGGCTATATTTTAGAGTCCAAATAATGTAAATTTTGTAATACCCCCACTATTTATAGCTTTTTAGACTCCTATTTTTCGATAAACTTTTTTGTAAAAATATTACATTTTACATTATTTACTGTTTTTTTACTCCTAAATGATTAAAATAGTCCTATATCGTCATAAGATATTAAATTGTATAATTTGCCCATTAGTGATATATTGGAATTATCAAAAAGAAAAGGAGCAATGATAAATGAAAAGTACAGGTATTGTAAGAAAATTAGACGAACTTGGACGTATTACACTTCCAATCGAGTTAAGAAGAACATTAGGTGTTGGCGAAAGAGATCCATTGGAAATCTACGTTGATGAAGACAAAATCATTTTAACAAAATATGAGCCAACAGATATCTTTACCGGAGAAAAAAACGAATTATTTGATTTCTGCGGAAAAAAGGTTTCTAAAGATTCTATCGTTCAACTTGCTAAAATCGCTGGAATCATCGACTAAGCCTAGATACATAGTAATCTAGAAGAAAGATTAAAAAATGCAGATAAGAATCCCTCTTCTTATCTGCATTTTTGTGCTACCAACTAATTTAATAACTGCTGGTATACGTCTCTCTTAGATATTCCTCGATCTAATGCAACCGCCTTCATTGCCTCTTTCTTAGTCATTCCTTTGTCCAAGTAAATGTTCATATGCTCTTCTAAAGTAATACTATCCCACTTCTGTATCTCTTCCTCTTGGAGCTCTACTTCTGAACGTCCCTCTATGACCAATACAAACTCTCCCTTTGGATCATTTTCTTCATAATACTCCATAGCTTCTTTTAGTGTTGTTCTGAAATTATTTTCATAACGCTTCGTTAACTCCTTGCAGATGGATAACTTACGGTTGCCAATATGCTCATGGAGCTCTGCCAGTGTTTTCTTCAACCTATGAGGAGCCTCATACATAATAATTGTTCTCGTTTCCTTTTGGAAAGATTCTAATACCGAACGACGTTCCTTTTTATCTGTCGGTAAAAAGGCTTCAAACACAAATCGTCTTGTAGATTGTCCAGAGATAATTAATGCATCTACAAATGCTGCTGGACCAGGCACTGAAGTTACTGTAATTCCTGCATCTAAGGCTCGTTTTACAAGTTCTTCTCCCGGATCTGAAATCCCTGGAGTTCCTGCGTCAGTAATTTCTGCAATATTTAGCCCCTCTAACAATTTGCTAACCAGGTAATCGGCCTTCTCATACTTGTTAAATTCATGATAACTAGTCATAGGTGTCTTAATATTAAAATGATTTAACAGTTTAATACTGTTTCTTGTATCCTCGGCTGCGATTAAATCCACTTCATTTAAAATTCGTACTGCACGGTAAGTCATATCTTCCAGATTTCCAATTGGTGTAGCACATAAATACAATGTTCCGCTCATAATTTTCCTTCCTTATTCATAACCATAGATTTCGTAGATTTCCTTGGTGTAAACATTTACATCTTCATACACAATCAGAGGTGGTTCAATTGTTACGCGTGACTTTCCGCCTTTTACAGCTTCAATTAGAACCATATTTGGCTCTTTATCCTTATAAGGATGTACAAAACGTATTCTTTTCGCTTCTAGTTTGTATTTTGACAGTGTTGTAATAATTTCAACTAAGCGGTAAGGTCTGTGAACCATAAAAAACTTACCATTCATTTTTAATAACCTTGCACTCTCTCGTACCACATCTTCCAATGTACAATATATCTCATGCCTCGCAATTGCCTTTGGTATATCAGGATTCACTAGTCCATGGTGTTCTGTCATATATGGAGGATTCGTTGTAATAACATCAAAAGAAGCTCCTTCAAAAATATGAGAAGCTTCCTTTATATCTCCTTGAACAATTGATATTTTTTCCTCTAACCCGTTGAGCTTAATACTCCTGGTTGCCATATCTACACTTTCCTCCTGCAGTTCCAGTGCACTGATATGCCCCGCCTTAGTCTTTGCTTCTACGAGAATCGGGATAATTCCTGTTCCAGTTCCTAAATCCAATACCTTTGCTCCACTTTTTACTTGAACAAATCCTGAAAGTAAAACCGCATCAATTCCGAAACAAAACTTCTCTGGATTCTGAATAATCTGATATCCTTTACGATGTAGGTCATCCAGTCTCTCATTCTGCTTTAATTCTACTCTCATAAATACCTCTTTAATCAATCTTTGAACCAGATTCTCTTCTTTCTAATGCTTCCAAAGCTTTTAATTCATCATCCATAGCAATTCTTTCCTTTTTACGCTTAGGTGTAAATTTAAGGTCAGATACCATGTATTCACGAACTTCCTTTTCATCATTATCTAACGTTACAATAACCTTAACAAGCTGTTTTAATACACTAACACTCTGTACTTCACCTTTTAACTTGTCTACAGTCTCTACCGTATCGCCAACAGCAGGAAGCTTGCTATTTAACTCTTCATATGCTTCCTGTTCATTTTTTAGACAACACATCAATCTGCCACAGACTCCTGAAATCTTTGTTGGATTAAGAGATAGATTCTGTTCTTTCGCCATCTTAATCGACACTGGTGCAAACTCACTTAAAAATGTGTTACAGCATAAAGAACGTCCGCATATTCCAATTCCACCAACAATCTTGGTTTCATCACGAACTCCGATCTGACGTAATTCAATACGTGTTTTAAATACGCTTGCTAAGTCTTTTACTAAATCACGGAAGTCAATTCTTCCATCTGCCGTAAAGTAAAATAACAATTTATTATTGTCAAATGTATACTCACAATCAATTAACTTCATTTCCAATCCATGCTTTGCAATTTTCTCAAGACAAATTTTAAAAGCACCGACTTCCTTTTCTCTATTGTGTGCCTCAATTGCATCATCTTCTTGTGTTGCAATACGAATAACTGGTTTCAAAGGCTGAATAATCTTGTCTTCTTCTACCTCACGATTACCTATTACAACATTGCCATACTCAATCCCCCTGGCAGTTTCTACGATTACGTTAGTTCCCACTTCAATTTCTAGCTCAGTTGGGTCAAAGAAATAAATCTTTCCCGCTTTACGGAATCTAACACCAATTACTTTAACCATTCCCATTCTCCTTCATTACGAGTAACATAAGCTCCATAGCAATATCGAAGTTTACATTTGCCCTTAAACGCTCCTTTGCCTTATCCATAGCCTTTATTACATTTTCAATCCCGTCGTAACCAATCTTTTCGGCTTGTTTCTTGATATACGGATACTCCGCACGAAACAATAGATGATTTGGATTACCACTGGCTTTATATACTAAAATATCTCGATACCAAAGCATCATGATATCAATATAATCATAAATCTCCAGCTTATGCTCTCCAAGCTGCTTGATTCCTTCTAATATTTCGTAAACCTGCATATTTTCAATATACTTTAAAAGATGCAGAATTTTGTCCTTTGTTTCATTAAATTCCTCAGATGTAGAATAACGCACTGCTTTTCCCAGATTTCCCTGTGAAAATCTCGCACTTATCTGGGCATTATAATCTGGCACCTGATATTCTTTCATCAAATACTCTGTAATTAAGTCTGTTGGTACAGGCTTTAAATTCAGTGTAACACAACGAGACAGAATTGTTGGAAGCAGCTTGTTCTTGTTTGTCACCAAGAGCATAATAATTCCGTAAACTGGTGGTTCTTCAATGGTTTTTAACAACGCATTCTGTGCCTGCTCCGTCATCTTATCTGCTTCATCTATGATATAAATCTTATACTTACTGCTATAAGGCTTAATATCGATATCTGCATTTAATTGTGTCCTAATATCATCTACACTAATACTAGCTTTTTCATGTGTAACCTTCAAAATGTCTGGATGATTACCTGAACTAGCCTGCAGGCAGGATTTGCATTTCCCACAAGGGGTTATCCCGTGCTCCTCACATTGGAGCGTTGCTGCAAATATATCTGCCAACATCTTCTTTCCTGAACCAATCTCCCCATTCAATATATATGCATGTGATATTCTGTCTTTCTGTATTGCCGTCTGCATATGTTCAATCACTTGTTCATGACCAATAACATCTTCAAACTTTTTCATCCTACCATCATCCCTCCTTATGTAAGGATATCTAAAAGTAGTCCTCGAATCTCATCAATCTTACCTAAAATAGCGATGTGATCCTTCTCATCTTTAATTAATTCCTGTGCAAGCTCATCAAGTTTATTATCCACTAGTTTTACAATTCCATATACACGATGACGCCCTTTCCGATCCAAAAAGTTTTCACGGCTGAACTTATGAGAACGGTTAACCACCTCATTCATAAATTCCTTGATTAAGGCACGATATCTCTTCATGTCACGGACATCCATGTGCTTTCCTAGTTTCTTACCCTGCTGCACAATATCTTCCATAACGAGAGTCAGTCTTTCCTGAAGCGTGGCATCTTCTATATTGCTTGCAAGCATAAATTTAAATGTGTCATCAGTCTGCTGTACCTGCTGTGGCTTCGGGGCCTGATTCACTTGTTGCATTTGATTAATTTTTATATCCATGCTTCTCAAACCTTTCTAATATTTCATATCCCTCTTTCATGGCTATTACTTTTCATTATATCATATCAAAGGCTCAATATCACTTAAAATATCATTTATACATTGTTCCTTATCATAATTACTATATCGTTTATCTATCTGCAGTCTCTTAAGATTTTCCTCTTTAAAATCATCCTGATCTGCAAGAAACCTTCTACACATTTCCTCATACTTTGGACTTGCCTGTGACATTTCCCTAGACAGTGCTCTTTGTAAGCGTTCGCCAT
>DBKX01000313.1 GCA_002297865.1 Lachnoclostridium sp. UBA739 | reverse complement strand
TTTTCATGTCAGGCTCCTTGGAGAGAAAATCAAAACATTCTGAAAGACTTCTAGCAGCTGCATTTTGTCCAATCATAAAATAATCTGTATGGTCTAATGAAATCTCTTTTGAATTCTTTCTAGACATATCAATATAAGCTGTGTAAACAGAGTCACCCTTGCCATCCATTAGCTTAAGACCATCGTTATCTTTGCTTCCAGCATTGTTATAAAGGGCAGTAACCGTATAAGTTCCGTCTGTCTGGTCAATGCAGAGGATTTCTACAAAATGCAAATCACTTACTTCAGAACGATTTATCTGAATGTAACTAATATAAATGATAAGAGGAATTGCGATCCATAGAAAAACAATATAGGATGCTTTCCGTTTTCTTGGTTCCATAGGTGTCCTCCTTACTTTTGTTTTCTCTGATTCTGAGGTGCAATGCCCTCAGGACGATATTTGAAATCTTCCACAGGATAACGAAGCAAGGTATCCTGTAAATCTGCTTTGATTGTTTCGATAAAAGGTGCCATATATGGAACACCAAAATTATCAAGACTGCAAAGGTGAGTTACGATAAATAAAAATCCTATCATTAATCCATAGAAGCCAGCAAATGCTGCTAGTAGAGCCAATGTAAAACGTGAAATTCTAAGGGCTATGGATAAATCCTGGTTCGGTACTGTAAATCCAGAGATTCCCGTAAGTGCAACGATAATTACAACAACAGGGGAAATGATATTGGCAGCAACAGCAGCCTGTCCTACAACAAGTCCCCCTACAATGGACATGGCAGAGCCAATGTTTTTTGGCAGCCTTAGACCTGCTTCAATTAAAATCTCAAAGGACAAAAGTAGTCCAAGAACTTCAATACAAGAGGTGAACGGCACATTTACCTTGGCCTTCTGGATGGATAGAAGCATTGGCAGTGGCAAAAGGTGTACATGAAACGTAGTAACTGCAATATAAAATGCAGGAAGTAAAAGAGATACCAGTAAGGTGATATATCTTAAACATCGAAGTGCAGAGCCTGCAAGGTAACTTTCGGAATAATCCTCTGAGGACTGTAATAACATTGGAAACTGGCAAGGCAATACATAGACGAAAGGAATGCCGTCTACGATTAGAACAATTCTGCCATCGGTTAAGTTAGAACAGCATCGGTCAGGTCTTTGTGTGTACATAACTTGTGGCATAAGAGAGTTTTTATTTTCCGTAATAAATTCCTCGATGAAAGAGGATGCACAAATATTATCAATATCAATGGATTGTAATTTTTTGCGGATTTGATCCACTAATTTCAGATCACAAACGTTGTTTATATAAACTAAGGCAACATCTGTACGGGAAAGACGACCGATATACATCTGTTCTATGGTTAGATGTGGTGAACGGATTCTTCGACGTATTAAAGCGGTATTGGTTCTAAGTACCTCAATAAAGGAATCCTTGGCACCCTTCATGGTACCTTCTTCTGAAGGCTCTGAAACAGAGCGTTTATCAAAAGTACGAACATCATAGACAACTGCTGCCTGGATATCATCTAGGACAACCGCACACATACCGCTCATAACCATAGTATTTCATTGATTGAAATCGGTTACGAAAGACGCAAAAGCATGATAGCCACCGCCATTATTTAATAGGTAATTGGCAAGGTCCATCTGGTTTTTGCAATGTTTTGGTCCTTCTTCTGTAGCGATAGGTTTGATAATGGTCAAGTCCATGACCTGACTGTTAACGAGTCCATCTACACAGAAGATAGAGACCGTAAGAGAATTCTGTCCCGTAATCTCGATTGGCCGTATTAGTACATCAGTACTTTTGGAGTAAAGCTGTTTTAGTACTGTAGAATCAATTATGTTTTGCATAGTGTCCTCCATACGTAAATAAAAGTCTAAATACTAATATGGCTTGTAATACGGGAAAATATACCTAAAATATAATAAAATCTATTTTTTACTAAATTGCGCTTCGTATTTCATATATGGATCATATTCTTTTATCATCTAGTCAAGAAGGCTAACTAAATGTTCTTTGGTGAAGTTTGTGCTTAGCATATCCAGTAAAAAAGAGTAGCGTAAACCATACAAACAAGGTATAATGCTAGACAGAGTTTAAGAAAATGTATGCCAAGAATGAGTAAAAGAAAGAGTGAAGGTGCAAGAATGACCAAACAGGGAAAGAAAAAGCAAGATAAATGTGCGCACGCAAAAAAATGTGGAGGCTGTATGTTTCAAGGGATACCTTATAAGGAACAGCTTACAAAAAAGCAGGGCCATGTAATTCATTTGTTAAAAGAATACGGTAAGGTTCATGATATTATTGGAATGGAAGACCCCTATCATTACCGGAACAAAGTACATGCAGTATTTGACCGCCTAAGAGATGGTACAATCATCTCCGGTTCTTATGAAGAAAAATCACATCGTGTCGTAGCAATTGATGAATGTATGATTGAAAATAAATTAGCAGACGAAATTATCGGAAGTATCAGGAATTTATGTAAATCCTTTAAGATTCGCATCTATGATGAGGATACTGGATACGGATTATTACGTCATGTATTAGTTAGAGTTGGACAAAAGACGGGACAGGTTATGGTTGTGCTTGTAGTAGCAGATCCGATTCTTCCATCTAAAAATAACTTTGTGAAGGCGCTACGTAAGCTTCATCCGGAGATTTCGACTGTAGTATTAAATGTGAATGATAAGAAGACAAGTATGGTGCTTGGAGAACGTGATATCGTGCTATATGGAAAAGGGTTTATTGAAGATGTATTATGTGGACTTACTTTCCGTATTTCTCCTAAGTCTTTTTATCAGGTAAATCCTGTGCAGACAGAGGTGCTTTATAATAAGGCGATTGAGTTGGCAGGATTGAGTGGTAAGGAACGTGTAATTGATGCTTATTGTGGAATTGGTACGATTGGTATGATTGCAAGTAAGCATGCGAAGGAAGTTATTGGTGTGGAACTTAATAAGGATGCGGTTCGTGATGGGATTATAAATGCGAAGAGAAATGATGTAAAGAATATTAAATTCTACAATCAGGATGCTGGTAAGTTCATGGTTGGTATGGCGCAGGAAGGTGAAAAGGCTGATGTGGTGTTTATGGACCCGCCAAGAGGTGGTAGTGATGAGGCGTTCTTATCATCTGTGGTGAAGCTGTCACCGGAGAAGATTGTGTATATTTCTTGTAATCCAGAGACGATGGCCAGGGATCTTAAGTATTTGTATCGGAATGGGTATATGGGTAAGGATATTTATCCAGTGGATATGTTTCCGTATACGGGGCATGTGGAGACTGTGGTAGGACTACACAGAAAGGATATATAGAAATCGTTGAATTTACGCACTTTGTAGAGTTTTTCAGCTTCAACAGAATTGCTGAAAATCACAAGGAAAAAGAGCTTGTGAGGAAAGTAACGGTTGTTGTGGCATTAGACCTCGGTTGTGGGAACACAAATAATTCTGAATATGAAAGTAAATAGAGAACTATCAGATATGTTGATAGAACGTAGGGATACTTGAATGAGTGTCCCTATTTTTTATATTAGGGCATTCCATTAGGAGTGCCTTTCTCAATTCAATTTAAAAGGAGGTTCACTATGAACAGCACAGCGTTAGGCGCAAAAAAAGAAAAAATCAACTTTATCAGCGAAGCACATGAAAAATTCTACTATGAAAAATTAAAAGAGGTACGCTATCAGGATGTGTACCACAAGGCACTTTGCTATTGCCTTGGTATCAGTGATGATACGAGAAGAAATATCAATAGCATCTATGATTTTAAGACGGGATGTGTAAAAACTGAGTGCTTGCATGAAGGCTGGCAGACCAGTGGCAGTATGAAGGTGGTGCGAATGGCATTTAACCTGTATTGTAACGGCACACCGAGTGTAGATGATTATACAAAAACGGAGGAACAGACTAATGTTAAAAGTCAGATTGATGGGAACGAAGAATGACATTGTATGGTTTCAGAAAACCTTACAGCGTCATCCAAAAGTAGAAGTTCTGGAGATATCAGAGCTTTATAGCAATAAAGGAACAAACAAATATTACAGGGCTTATGCGGAAGTGCGGAAAAGCAATGTAAAGGGCAGGAAATAAAAGCAAAATAGTAGAGAATAGGAGAAATTATCATGTGTAAAGTTATCGCAATCGTAAATCAGAAGGGTGTGGATTTCATGCCGGGAAATATCGAGCTTTCCGGTTTGGAAACCTCACTTGTGAATGTTATGAGCAGGGAAACGGTGCTGCGTACCTACATAGAACAGCAAAAAGAGCGCTACGATTACATTTTGATTGACTGTATGCCATCACTTGGCATGATTACGATAAATGCTTTTACCTGTGCGGACAGTATCTTAATTCCGGTACAGGCGGCATATCTTCCAGTAAAAGGTCTGGAACAGCTTATTAAAACCATTGGAAAGGTAAAGCGGCAGATCAATCCGAGGCTGGAGATTGAGGGAATTTTACTTACAATGGTTGATAACCGTACCAATTATGCCAAGGATATCAGCAATCTGTTGATTGAAAACTATGGAAGCAGAGTGAGGATGTTTGATAACAGTATTCCGATGTCGGTAAGAGCTGCGGAGATTTCTGCGGAAGGTGTGAGCATTTATAAGCACGATCCGAATGGAAAGGTGGCAAGTGCCTACCAATCACTGACGGAGGAGGTGCTTGGCGATGAGTAAGACAGGAAGTGCCGCAAAGGTAAAGTTGAACAGCTTTGATGATTTGTTTGGAACTGGACAGTCACAGACAGGAACCGAACAGATACAGGAGATTGTACTATCAGAACTGAATGAGTTCAAGGGGCATCCGTTTAAGGTACTGGATGATGAAAAGATGCAGGAAACGATTGAAAGTATCAGAGAGCATGGAGTATTGATGCCAGGTATTGCCAGACCGATAAAAGGCGGCGGTTATGAAATTATCGCCGGACACCGTAGGAAACATGCGTGTGAAAGCGTTGGACTTGCTACAATGCCGATGTTCATTCGTGATTATACGGATGATGAAGCTACGATTATCATGGTGGACAGCAACATTCAGAGGGAGGATATTCTTCCGAGTTAAAAGGCAAAAGCCTATTTTATGAAATATGAAGCTGTGAAACATTAGGGCAAAAAGGGGACAGGAAGCAGTCTGGATGAGGTTGGAGAAACTGCCGGAGAGAGTGCAAAAACAGTACAAAGGTATATTTACCTTGCCCGCTTATCGGATGCACTTTTAGATATGGTCGATAAAAAGAAAATTGGAATTGTGCAAGGCGTAGAGCTGTCATTTCTTACAGAACAGCAACAGGAGTGGGTGCAGATTGTTCTTGAAGAAACCGGAGTGATTATTTTAACAGCACAGGCATCGAAACTGAAGGAACATGGAAAAAGTGATGAACTGACATTGCCGATGGTAAGGCTGATCCTGACAGAAGCGAGACCGAGAGAGCGGAAAGTAACCATCAAGGCAGACAAGCTCAGAAGATATTTTCCAGAAGATTATTCCAATGAGCAGATTGAAAATGTCATCTATCAGCTACTGGATGAGTGGAATAGTTCAAACAGTGAGAAATAAACAGCAAAGGAGGCATGAAAAAGTGAACGAGAATACAAAATTTGATTATTACTATGGAATTGAAGCAGACCAGTTCTCTTTTTATCGTGTCCCCCGGCTGTTGATTAAGGATGGGCGATTCAAGGGGCTTAGCAGCGATGCCAAGCTCCTGTATGGCTTGATGCTCGATCGGATGTCACTGCCTATGAAAAATGGATGGCTGGACGAGGAAAACAGGGCGTATATCATCTATACGGTGGATGCGATTATGGAAGATTTGGGATGTGCGAAAGCAACTTGTGTCAAGATTATGAAAGAGCTGGATTGCGAAAAAGGGATTGGATTGATTGAAAAAAGCGCAGAGGTCTTGGCAAACCAGATATTATCTATGTAAAAGACTTTGCCACAATGTCGGTGGAACAGGAGGTAAAAGAGCTTGAGAATACTGGAAAATCCACAGAAGTTCAAAATTTGAACTTCAAGAAGTCTAACATTGATATTTCAAGAAGTTCAGAAATTGAACTTCAGGAGGTACAAAATCTGAACCACCAGAAGTATAAAAAGCAGACTTCAAGAGGTTCAGAAACTGAACTTGCAGAGGTTCAGGAATTAGCCCCTATTTATATTAACTATAATAAGACTGATATAAATTATACTGATATGAGTTATACCAATCCAATCTATCCATCCGGTGAAGGAAAAAAGACCGATGATAGGATGGGTGGGGCAGATGCGTACATAGAGATTATCAAAGAGAATATTGAGTACGATCATCACATGAAATATGATGAAATAAATGATAGGGAATTGTATGATGAATTATTTGAACTGATCTGCGAGGTCGTATGCGTAAAGAGGACTACGATACGGATTGCAGGGGAGGAGTATCCCTATTAGCTTGTAAAGTCAAAATTCTTAAAACTCAGGAGCAATCATCTGGGGTATGTGATGGGCTGTATGAAAGATACAACAACGAAAATTTCAAACATCAAGGCATACATGGTTATGGCACTGTATAATGCACCATCAACGATAAATCATTATTATCAGCAGGAAGTGCAGCATGATATGTATGGGGGAGGCTGGCATGAAAAGGGTATTGTTTAAGATTATCGTTCCTGTACTGATACTTGGTTTTTGGGTGCTGATGTGTTATCCGGTATGTAAAAAGGCAAATGGATGTAATTACCTTCACAGACAGTCGAAGTATGCTTGAAAATCTGTGGCAGGAGTGGTTTGATACAAAACTATTTTTACTGACAAAGGATACACCCATGGAGGGAATGGGATATAGTGAGATATTTCAATGTCTGTCCGAACAGGAGAAAAGAGCACTCACAGATCGGAAAGCATATTTTGCAAAGGCGGCTGAAATGGAATAATAAAGATTAACAGCGATAGGGCGGTTATGGGAGAAATCTTGTAGCTGCCCTTTTTTGTTAGGGCATGGCCCTG
>DBKX01000106.1 GCA_002297865.1 Lachnoclostridium sp. UBA739 | reverse complement strand
ACAAAAAGGACTGTATGAAAGGGAACGAATCGAAAAATAACTAAGTAGGAGAGAAATTGTAGGGCTATTTTTTACTTAAACCGTAAGTGAGTGATAACCCTTAACTTCATTCATAACTTGTAAATAAATTCAAGAAATTATAGAAGAATCCCCCACTTTATGATAAACTTTACATGATACAATAAAAACCGGAAGGCAATAGAGATAGGAGGGCATGAATGAATAAAAAATTATTCATGAAAAACTTGCAGAAACGTTTACTTGCCAGCTTATTAGCAGTAACGTTATCAGTACCAGCACAAAGTACACCGTTGTTTGCATCTGGCATTCATGAAACTGACAGAAAGCCAGCACATTACAACCAAGCAATCGTAGATGAGCTGCAGAAATTATGCACCGATGGAGAAAATGCAATCGACATCTTAGATGAACTTCGCAGACAAGGCATTGTCGATGAAACCGGTGCGCCAATTGAAAATGGTACATTTAATGTCAATGGCAAGAAGATGACAGAAGAAGAGTTTATAAAAGAAGCCAGAAAGCAAAAAACAGGTAAAGTCTGTGTCGATGGCAGTGAGATTACTTGGGAAGAGGTCAATCGTCTTTTGGCACTTAAGGAATCTTTAAAAGAACTTAAGGAATTCGTAGGTGAAGAGGTCGATATAAACGAAAGTAATCGGGAGGAGTATCTTGCAAGTGCAATGTCATTAAAACAGCAGCTTACAGAAGGAAATGTACTTGTTTATGATGATCCAGCAGGAAGTACATATGGGGCAGGAATCAGTCATCAGGCGAGAGTTCAAGTGAATTTAGATAGAACATCCCTGAATGAAACAGGAAACGATCAGGTTATTAACGCTACAGTTAGCCTGAAAACAAAGCAAAGTGTACCTGTAACGTTACAGTATCATACATTTTCAGGTTCTGCGTCGGCAGAAGGAAGCGGTACGGTAACAATTCCAGCAGGAGAAACAACGGCTAGTTTTTCAGTTAAGTATCATGGCTCTGTTGAGAAAAGAAATGGAGATCGTGTTTTTTATATAGAGTGCAATCAGATTCAAAATGCACTTTTTGAAAATGGTGCTTCTTATGGAAAAAGTATAACATTTCCAATCACAGTGAAAAAGAGTGATTCGTTCCCGTATGAACATAATATTCCAGGAAACGTATCGGTGAAAGCGGAAAAAACAAGACGAACCTGGACTACAAAGGAATGGTATGATCCATTTAATTGGACTAGAAAAGAACATCATGAAGACACATATCATAAATATATCACTTGTGAGTTAACCTATAAAAATATTGCAAGTTACATTCAAGCGTGGCCAGATAATTACTATAAGTTTACATATAACGAAAATCCTTCATACAGTGTTGGAGGCGTTTCATCCTCTGGTACAGGTTCCTTCGTAAAGGAATACGGAAGAGTGACTCTTCCAATAAATTCCGTTTGGTCCTATAACACACATGCATCAAAAGTGGAGCATGACTACAATTACGTTGGTGGAATTTCTTCCAATATGTACATAAAAGAAATTCACGAAAGAATTAATTTAACGGGCTTAAGAATTCCAAGCGGTATATTCTACGTAGGTCAGTCTGTGCCAATTACAGCAACATTTGACCAATATACCAAGTTAGATGATTCGGTTCAGTTAAAGATGACAGACGGAACGGTCTTAACACCTGTAGAAAAGGGAACAGTAGGAAATAGCTGTACATTCCTTTATCAAGTTCCAGAGGTTCCAAGTGGTAACATTCCGAATATCAGCGAATTATCCTTACATGGAACAAAATCCTACAGTGATGATCTTTTGGTAATTTCAGGACAGGGACGAGATAACACGACATTTAACCTGGAACTATTATCAAGCAATTCACCAGAAACCATTCAGATTGGGAATGACAAATGCTTGTTACGCTATTATAAAGATGCAAGCTTTTCCAATATAGAGGTTAACATTGATGATCAGAAACCAGGTAGTCAGTGGGTTACAGAAGTTGTCAGTGTCAATCAAGGTGGAGATGGCGTTTACCGTAAATGGATTCAAAGTAACTGCGAGCCAATCGATGCTTTGGATTTAAGAAAAATGAAAAGAAAAGACTTAAAGACTGGTAAACAGGTGCAAGAGGCATTAAAAGAAACCCCATATGCGGTGTATGCAGATGAAGAAAAATATGCGATTTCTTATTACGTTAAATCCATGTATTTGTCTGTAGACGGAGGGGTTACACGTATACCTCTTTATGTGGTTACACAAAACGGTTCCACAACAGAAACCAACGAAATTCCAGTTGCACTTATTGCATATTATAAAACAGTGCTCAATGCTGGTACAGAACCACGTAAAGACGTGGCAGAACTTTTTATGGATTCGGACATTGGAAGTACATATGACTATATCAAAGAGGAAAATGAGGCCGAGCTAGTATTCAGCCAGACAAGCAGAGGAGTGGTTGTACCACAGTTCTATGAAGTAAAGAACGCAGTGTTTACTTACCCAGGTGCAGCAACCATTGATTACTATAATGAGAATCCGTTTTTCTCTAGCTGGGGAAGTCTTGTAGACGATTCCAATAAACTTGTAAGTTATCATCTGGATTATGATGGAGACTTAAAAAATCTCGTTACAAGTGGAAGAAAAAATCCAGTTTATGTGGAAAGTACGGAACAAGCGGATGTTCATGAATCTAGTACCATAAAGGATGAAGAAGAGAAGAATCGTATTTTAACTTTAAAGGAGGAATCAGTAGAAGACGATACGCCTGCCATAACAACCCAGCAGTATGAGATGAAAGGGTCCTTTATTACCAATCCATTCCGTATGGAAACAGATGAATTAGGATTTGTCGCAAGATTAGATAGTGATGTAAACTTTTCTTTCTATGGAACTGACAACTTAATCTGGGTAAGTTCCGATGAAAGTATTGCTAATGTAAGATATCCAGAACAGTTTAGAGGAGAAAAGGCTTCCACTTATGGTGCAGATCACACAGCACCAGTAGAAATTATTCCAACGGGTAAAGTAGGGAAAGTATATTTCACACTATACGCCTTAAATGATGGCTTTGATGGCTATACGCCAGTCGAAGTGTGTCGTAGCGTGACGCTTTTGTGTGAACCAGGTAAGGAACCTTACTTAAGAATCCCTTCTTCTAATGGGAAATCAGCTTCTTTAAGCTGTAATCAAAACGAAAGCCTTGATGTATGCTTTATCAGTAACTTAACAGCACAAAATGCAGAAGAAGCAGAAAAGCTTTCGAATTTAGGCGAATATCTAGTATCGGAATATCCAACAGCATTTACAATAGAAGTATACGAGACAGATTTTGCTGGTCAGCCATTAGGGAAACCGGTCCATACAGATACGAAAATATCCACCAATAAAAATACAGTTGGCAAGATGACCATTCCAGAAGGAATTCTTAAAAAAGTATCGAGCAATGCTGAAGCAGTATATACGGTCAAAATATCAGCGGAAAGCATAAGAGCCTATGGAACAGAGACGAGTATAGAGCAGAAAAAGGAACTTAAGACAGCTACAGCAAGTATTATGGTAAATGCTAATCCACCAAGTCTGAGACTTGAAAAATTAAAAAGCTATAGTATTCTAGATAACAGCAAACTGCCAATTACTTATGAGTTAGAAACAAATGGGGCAACATTAGCAGCAACAAGCCTCACAATTACAGATTCAGACGGTAATACAGTGCTTTCGAAAGCGCTGAAACAAGGTAAGCATACATTATCATGGAAGCCGCAAAGAGTAGGCGACCAATTAAAGAAAACATATGTAGTAAAAGCAAGCATTCAGGCGGGGAGTGGCGATACACCAACGCTGGATAGTTATGTGGTAAACATATATAATCATGAAGCACTTGATGTTTTAGTAAATGCAGCAGATGGAAAAAGTGTTGCAGGGAAAACGGATGTTGATGAAGTTACACAAGACAATCATGATAAAGTAAAATCCTTGATTAGTAAAGATGGAAAAACACTTTCATTCGATAACAAAAAAATCTCCATACAGGATTTGTCAAAAGATATTAATCTTGCATCCATGATTAGCATTAATTACGGTGATTATGTATGGGGACAGATATCGGATCAGATTGAATGGGATGTTGCTGATGCTAAAAATAAAAATATAAACGCTTCAGCTACTACGTTAAATTACGCCCAAGGTGGAGTTTATTCCAATATTAATTCCTATAATTATGTAAGTTATTCACCTAGCGAAAACTTTATGACTGTCAGTATGTATAATGGAAAAACAGTCATTACAGCGACACATGCTCGTACTGGTATGAAGAGCAGCATTAAAGTTACATCTAAAACTTTAAGAAATCAGTTGTATTTATTTAAGTTTTTACCAGAACAGAAGACAAAGCTGGAATATACAAATGGCGCTGGAAAAGAGTGTATTATGTACTCTGATGAAAATGGAGAACTTGCCTTATATGAAGAAAAAGGTATTGTAAGCGACATTCATTTGTACTCAGAAAATGATTCCGAAAGCTATATTGGAACGATTGCCTACAAAGATATCCTATCAGGGGAACAGGATATAAGCAAACTTCAGTATTATCCAGTAAATAATTATATGCTTCGTTCTCTTTCAAAAGTAAATATTTATGTAACAGACGAAAAGGGAGCCCCATACGCCAATAAAAAACTTTGGATACGTGGTGGAGTTTATAAGAATGAAGAATACTGTTATGCTGCTAACCTTGGTCAAAATAGAAATCATTTAGAGGATGGAAAACAAGACCAGATATTTACAACCGATCAAAATGGCGCAATCACAGTTTATTTTGACGCAAGCCAGTTTTATAGCTTAAGTGAAGAAACGATAGCAGAGCGTGCGATTCAGCCAGAAGATTATATCTTATATAATTTTGAGATGAAATTCCAGCCGAATGACCAAGTGGATAAAGTGAAGAAAGCTTACGAACCACAAATGGTTCATGTTAGCTCACAGCTAAATCCGTATAATATTCTTAAGGACTGTAATGCCTATGTACAGGCACGTGTGGTGAAAACAGGGGCAAATACTTCTGTAATCAATAGACAGTTATATTGCCAGAGAGAAAAATCAGGAACCATCGGTGACATTACGGATATTTACGGATA
>DBKX01000224.1:6034-9299 GCA_002297865.1 Lachnoclostridium sp. UBA739 | reverse complement strand
CTGTTAAGCCATTTAGTACACATGCTACTACACTTGCACACGCTCCTGTTCCACAGGCAAGTGTCTCACCTGTACCACGTTCCCAAACTCTCATATTAATGCGCTTCCGATCTAGAATCTCAATAAATTCTGCATTGACACGCTCTGGGAACATTGGATGGAATTCAAATTGAGGCCCAATCTTTTCAATGTCAATGGCTTCCGTACTGTCTACAAACATTACCGCATGTGGATTGCCCATGGATACTGCTGTAAATTCATACTCTTTATCTCCAACGGTTATTGGCTCTGCTACCACTTTTTCTTTATCAAGTGCTACTGGGACCTTTTTCCCTTCCAATACTGGAGAACCCATATCAACCGTAACCATAGCAACCTTACCATCAACTATTTTTAAATCAAGATATTTAATTCCTGCTTTTGTTTCCAGTTCAATTTTCGTTTTCTCTGTCAAACCGTAATCATATACATATTTTGCAATGCAGCGAACACCATTGCCACACATTGCACTTTCAGAACCATCTGCATTGTACATTTCCATCTGGAAATCTGCTTTGTCAGATGGTTTGATTAAAATTAATCCATCTGACCCGATTCCAAAGTGGCGGTCACTTAACACCTTAGCCACTTTACTAGGATTTGGTACTTTTTCTTCTAAGCAATTTACATATATATAATCATTTCCGCAACCATGCATTTTTGTGAATTTCATTTGCATCTCCCTTTCGTTCTGTCATATCAATTATTTTCATTATTATAAAGCAATCCAAATACCCTGTCAAATAAGCCGACCGCAATCACAATATAGTATATTCACTTTTATTCGAAAAGAGCCGTAATTACTTGACCAATTAGGGTTACAAACGCAACAAGAATACTTGCAATAACAAAAATTAACATTCCTGGACTTGTTAAAAAGTTTGCTACTGGGTGCTCTACAGGTTCTAACGGCTGCTTAAACTTAATTTTCTTACGATTTAAAATAAACAATACAATTCCAATGATTAATGCGGTATAAAACAGCAGGTAATAAATCAAATTTACAATTGGACTATCCATCTTTTCTACCAGCATCGGAACTACTCCACCACAAAAATTCACCATACCATGAAGCAGTATTGTGTAAATGACTCTTCCAGTCCTACAAACTACATAACCAAAAAACAATCCAATTGCAAATGCATAAATTGCCTGTTCGAAATTCATATGAAACAACCCAAACAATACTGCTGTAACAAGAATCGCTGTTTTGTCTCCATATTTTCTTAATTTATTAAGTGCTAAATAACGGAACGTTAATTCTTCAAATACAGGTGCTAAAATAACCGTTGTTAACACCATAAGAACACTCACACCGGTCATTACATCATCTAGGTTACTGGCCATTTCATGCCCTGTGAGCAGTTCAAACACTCCATAAAAACCAACATTAATTAAGTTAGTAAGATTCATTAGTGCGAAACTAATAAAAAACAATGTAAGAAATTTTCCTGCCCCCAGTGATTCTTTCTCATAATCTGCGTTTCCATCTATCGTACTCATACATAGCGCATACAGCGGAAATGCAACCCCATAATAAGATACCGCACTAACTATATAAAGAAAATTCGTGTCATTTTCTACATCTATTTTTAGAAGATATGCTAAAATCACGAAAAGCACTTGGACAAAAAGCATAACGCCTTCCAGCACACAAAAAAACCATCCCATCTTATTATAAACATCCTTAACTTGTAACTTTTTCATAGTCCTCCTCCTTACTGTTTTTTCTTTCTAAATTTTTCTTCCTAATAGACTTTTAAATATACTACAAATCTAACCTGAAGTCTATTAGGAAGAACTATCATTCTTTTATCGTTAATGGAAGGTATAGGAGAAAAGAGCACCATCATATTCTAAAAATAGGATGGTGCTCCTCATTTCATGTCCTATTGAATCAAACTCAATTTCTTTAATGGCCAAACTCTTAAAAAGACTTTTGCAATAAACCTATCCTTTGGAATTGGTCCAATACCTTCCTCTCGACTGTCGATACTATAATTTCGATTATCTCCCATTACAAAATATTCATCTTTTCCTAAAGTCAATGGACCATACTTGGTAGTTTCCCACATTGTTTCATTGATATGTGATTCATTCATTACCTTTCCATCAATTAGTAACACACTGCCTTTTATTTCGATGGTTTCACCAGGCAATCCGATTACACGTTTGACATAATAATTTTCCTTCTGTCCCTCATAAGGCTGTACTACAACTACATCGAATCTTTTGGGATCGGTAAATACATATGAAACTTTTTCTCCGATTAATTGTTGTCCATTCTTTAAAGTTGATTCCATAGATTTTCCTTCTACTGTATACTTGCAACATATAAATTCAGGCACTAAAAACAAGCATAGTATAAAAATTGCAGCATAGATGAAAATTTCACCTATAGCTGATTTGATTTTGTCCCCTCGACTTTTCTGTGATTCGTCAATATTCTTTCCTTTGTCCATATCTTGACTATCCCTCATATACTATCTCCCTTATTGTACTAACCTTAGCGTAAAGCAATTTATGGAACAAGATTATTTATCAATCTTTCCAAATGTCTTGAGTGGCCAAATACGTAAAACTGCTTTTCCATCGATTGCATCTTTATGTATAGGCCCTATTTCTTCATATCTGCTGTCAAAACTTACTTCTCGATTGTCTCCCAAAAGAAAATTCTCGTCTTTACCTAATGTAATAGGTTCCTTAGCAATTCCCCCTTCTGTTATTGGATCTTTACCATAATGCTCGTCTAGTTTTTCACCATTTATATAAATGTCACTTCCTATAATCTGAATCTTTTCCCCAGGTAAACCAATAACCCTTTTTACAAAATGCTCTTTTTGTTTTTCCTTATCGTTTTTGTATTCTTCTCTTCCTTTGTAAGGATAAAATACAACGATATCAAATCGTTCTGGCTCATGTAGTTCATAGCTTATTTTACTGACTAAAACATTATCTTCATCTTGAAGAGTATTCATCATAGAAGGTCCTGATACTTTTGCTCTCTGCACAACATAATTAGGTATAATGAACACACATACAAGAAATAATGCAACATAAAGCAATCCTTCCAAGACATACCCCTTTATCTTCTTTTTCTTATCAATTGCAGATACCGAATCTTCAACCTTCATTTCTTCATTATCCACAATTTCACCTCCATAAAATACTACTTAAATGTAACGGAATTTCCTATAAGTTAACAAAGCTGTTTCAGCGCAAACTG
>DBKX01000224.1:0-5996 GCA_002297865.1 Lachnoclostridium sp. UBA739 | reverse complement strand
GCCTACAATCTTAACTTTAGACTGATTAAGTTCTTCAATCGCAATAGATAGAGGCTTTGGACATTTACAATCAACTAAAGGTCTTTCACCTGCAATAATCTGTCTAGCTCTTTTGGATGTAGCTAATACGATAGAATAACGACTATTTACAACTGGTTGTTCTCCTGGTTCTACTTCACTATTAACAACCTGCATTAAATCTGTATAAGATGGATGTAACATATTATAAATCTCCTTCCTGAATCGCCGTAAGCTGGCGTTTCATCTCACATATAAATTCTTTATTATATTTCACTTTATCTTTCTCAGATAAAATGATATGATGAACAGCTTCTACACAATCGTCGAGCTTGTCATTCACTACTAAATAATCATACTGTCCCATATACTGAGCTTCTTCTACAGCACGGTTCATCCTTTTGTTCACCGTAGTGGTATCTTCAGTACCACGATTGATTAAGCGTTCTTTTAATATCTTTGCACTTGGTGGTACGATGAATAACAAAAGAGCATCTGGAAATACTTCCTTCACATGTAACGCACCTTGAATTTCAATCTCAAGGATTACATTATATCCTGCCTCTAACTGTTCTTCCACATACTTTTTCGGTGTTCCATAATAATTACCTACATATTCCGCATGCTCGATAAACTGTCCTGCCTCTATCATACTCTCAAATTTTTCTCTTGTCAAAAAGAAATATTCTCTTCCATCTGCTTCTCCTTCTCTTGGAAGTCTTGTAGTGGCAGAAATGGAAAGTTTATAATCTGGCTTCTTTACAAGCTCTTTCATAACAGTGCCTTTTCCAGCTCCTGAAAAACCGGAAACAACTGTCAAAATCCCTCTATGACTCATATTCTTCACCTTTACTTATATCGCTATTCACTCTATTTGATATGGTATCTGGCAATAATGCTGACAGGACAATGCTTCCGTTTTCCATAACAATTACTGCTTTTGTCTTTCGACCGCATGTTCCATCAATGGCTGTCCCTGAATCCTTTGCGGATTGAATCATTCTCTTAACAGGCGCCGCATCTGGGCTGACAACAGCAATCATTTTATCTATATTAACCAAATTGCCATATCCAATATTCACTAATTTATTCATCTAATCAAGCCTTTCAGAATTATTCGATATTCTGAATCTGTTCTCTGATTTTTTCAATTCCTGTTTTTAGATCAATTGCATAATTGGAAGCCTCCAAATCAGAAGCTTTTGATAATATTGTGTTCGCCTCACGATTCATTTCCTGTGCAATGAAATCCAATTTTCGTCCGACACTTTCTTCCATGTCAAGTGTTGCCTTCATATTTTTGATATGGCTCTTTAAGCGGACTGTTTCTTCATCCACGCATATTTTATCTGCATAAATTATAATCTCAGTTGCAAGAGCGCTCTCGTCTAATTTTGTATCACCTAATAATTCTTCCACTTTGCTGGTAAGACGTTTGCGGTATTCATCCACAATGCTTGGAGAACGGTTCTCAATACGTTCTACTAATTCGTACATTTCATCCAGTTTTCCATTAATATCTTGTTTTAAATGCATACCTTCTGCAATTCTCGCGTCTAAAAAACTCTGCGCCGCTTTACGAACTGCTTCTTCCAACTGCCCCCAGATTTCTTCTTCATCAATCGTCTGCTCTTCCAATGTAAATACATCTGGGTATTTAGACAATGTCTGAGCTGATAAATCATTTTTCAATTTAAAGGTAATTGCCATTTTTTCTAGGTTATTATAGTAGTCTCTTGCAATATCCTCGTTATATTTTACACATTCCTTTGCTTTGGTGAAATCTTCATATGTAATGAAAATATCAACCTTGCCTCGAACTACATATTCCTTCATTAAGTTCCTGATTGCAACTTCGAAAAAATTCAGTTTCTTTGGTAATTTAATAGACATATCACAGTATCTATGATTTACCGCTTTCATCTCGACTAAAATCTTTTTTTCATTTGTAGCAATCTCGCATCTGCCAAAGCCAGTCATGCTTTTTATCATTATCACACGCTCTTTTCTTCTAGAATACAATCTTTCGTTATTTGTATAAATACTAAATCATTATAAGGGAAAGGTATGTACAAGTCAAGTAAACATTAGTCCTATCTCTCCAAGGTGGTTACTTTTATAGTGCCGTAGCCTTCTTCATCTAATACTATCTTTTCGAAAACAAATATTTTCTTTTCTTTATCAATTTCAAGCGTACATTCTCTAGTTTTCCATTCTTTCATGTTAGCCATCGACTGTAAGTTATTATTAGCTCTCAAGGAAATTAACGAACTGTTCTTATTGGAAATCATTTCGTCGTTTCGATAACCAATATACAAATAGATTTTTCCTAAATCCATTCCTAGAAAACCTGCTATCGCTCTCGCATTATATATGCCCATTGTAAATTGATGTTTCACTTTTGAGTAATGCGTTGTATTAACTGTTTTTTTAAACTCAAACATATGTAAATCAAACGTATCATTTGCTTTCTGCTTTTTAAAAACAAACACATCTGCACAGGACGTAGCTCCAGGTTTTTGTGTATCAAGATATGGAAGTACTTTTTGTTCAGGTCTTAAGAACACGATACTTTCTTCGTCAAACGTACACACTAATTCTGCTTTTCCCGTTTTGCTTTTTTCACGCAAGGTAATTTTACCGTTTGCCTCGACTATGGCAAATTCCTTTTCTAAGAAAAAATTATCTAGTTTTTCTTTTATATGTACAGGAAGCATTTTAATCCTCCTGTTCTTTATATTCTTGAATATCTGTTGTCTGCTCCAATATATTTAGTAATGCATTGCTAAATGTCGGTATGTGAAAGCCATCTTCATTTGGTTTGAGTTCTTTTACTGTTGAATAATCTCCTTTATTCGTAAACTGATAAACCGACACATCCTGAAAACGAATACAATCGTCCTTTGTAAGTCCATAACGTTCCATGAGCTCATCAGGCTTTTCTATTTCAGCCAAACGGCACATATTGTTTACGTGCTGTAAAATAATGTCGCTATGGGTTGTTGCGATTACGTTTGTTTTAAGATTGGCTAATTGAATTAATATTCTTGCCATTTGTAACTGTAATTCTGGATGTAGGCACATTTCTGGTTCTTCGTAGCATAACTGCCCAATCTCTTTTGAAGATTTTAAAATCAAAAGCAAAGGCACTAACTCTGTAACAACTGCAGATGAAGTCCGCATTGGCAACGCTATATCCTGTGATGATGGGATGTACTCAACTTTGTTTTGTATAGCACCTCCACGCACTACTTTACCATGCACTACTTCATTTTCGATGAAATCGCATATTTTTTGATACCTATTTTCATCTGTGTCAAGTTCCTTATCATCAAGATAATTCAAAAAATGCAATATTGGCATTGTAAATGGCTCCATTTTCTGCTCTTCTTCATCTAAAACAAGCGTAAATGTCTTTTCTCGCCCTGTCTGATTAATAGAATCCTTTGCTAAAAGAAATCCTGTTCTAGAGGCAGGGAAATAGATATTTTTCTCTGCAATAATTACTGTTTCATTTAATATTCTCTGAATCATAAACTCTAAAATATCAGCTACAATCTGTTCTGTTCTCGACCTCATTTGTCCGATATCTGCCCCCATATAATCAGCAAAATAGCATATAACGTCCTCACTTACATCATCTATACTTAACGATATTCTATTTTTCTTTTCCAACTCAACACTCAATTTCCCTATCGACATATTTTCACTATTAAAAAGTGTAATTACTATTATGTTTTTGCTATTAAAAAGTGCTAATTAACTACAATTTTCACTATTAAAAAGTGCATAATAGTTGATTTTGTATTGTTTGCTTATATAATATAAATGCAAGGAGACAACTTAATGAAAGAAATTTATTTAACGCGTAAAATTGATAATTTCCTATTAAATTGGCAAAAAAATAGTGAAAAGAAACCTTTAATTATTAAAGGTTGTAGGCAAATCGGTAAAACAGAATCAGTAAGACACTTCGCTAAAGAAGCAAAATATGAAAGCTTTATTGAAATAAATTTTGTATCTGAGCCAAAATATAAAAAGATAATTGCAAATGGTTATCTTACAAAAGATATTATCAATTCGATTTCTCTACTTGATCCTTTTAAAAAATTTATACCTGGTAAAACATTAATCTTTTTTGATGAACTAACCGATTTTCCTGAAATTGCTACTTCATTAAAGTTCTTTAAAGAGGATGGTAGATTTGATGTTATATGTAGTGGTTCATTACTTGGTGTCAATTACAATGTAATTGAAAGCAACAGTGTCGGCTATAAAGAAGATTACATAATGCATTCAATGGATTTTGAAGAATTTTTATGGGCTAAAGGATATAGTCATGACATAATTGATAATATGCTTTTTCATATGAATAAACTTCTTCCTTTTAATCAAATCGAAATGTCTACTTATCATAACTTATTTCTAGATTATATTATTTTAGGTGGCATGCCAGCAGTTGTAAAAAACTATATTGTTAAAAACACATTTGAAAATAGTTTAGAAACTCAACATCAGCTGATTGAAGATTATAAAGAAGATATTAGAAAATATGCAATAAGTACCGATCAGGCAAAAATTATAAATGTATTTAATTCTATTCCTTCTCAGCTTGCTAAAGAAAATAAAAAATTTCAATTTTCTAAAATAAATTCAAATGCAAAATTTAGGAATTATTATGATTGTATCACATGGCTTAATGATGCAGGTGTCATCAACATCTGTTATCAATTAAATAGTCTTGAATTACCTTTATCTGGAAATTGTGATACAAACAAATTCAAATTATATTTTAGCGATACAGGTTTACTTGTTTCCTTACTAGATGATGAATCACAAGAAGACTTAAGAGCTAATAAAAATCTAGGTATTTATAAAGGTGGGCTTTATGAAAATATTGTTAGTGAAGCACTGATCAAATCAGGTTATAAATTATATTATTATAAAAAAGAAAATAGTACTCTTGAAGAAGATTTCTTCATTCGCTTTAGAGATTACTTAATACCTATTGAAGTCAAATCTAAAAGTGGCCATTCTAAATCACTTTTCACTTTAATTTCATCGGATAAATACAAAGAAATTAAATTTGGATTTAAATTATCAATAAACAATATCGGCTATAGCAATAATATATACACTTTCCCTTACTTCTGCACATTTCTAATCAAAAGAATGATGAAAAAATTTAAAGTATTAAATTAAGTTACTAGTCACATCATTCTTTAAATTTAATAGTATCAAGTAATTTAAATTGATACAATATTTATATGAATATAAATGAATTTAATGATTTACCTTCTTTCTCATTACCAGATTTTACACTACCTGATAATTTAAAAACATCTGATGAACTTTTAACTCATTCAACTGATTATCTTGAATATGGTAAAACTGAATATGCTAAAAGTAAGAAAATAAAAAATAATTTAAAAATATAAATTCGAAACTCTAAAATAAGGAGAAAACTATGCCTGAAAGAAAGAGCACAATCATTGACCATTTATCTGCTTGCGAAAAGGCTGGCGAATCGTTAAAGATGTCTCCAAAAGCTGTTGATGAAACAGTTAACGGATATCACGATTCAGTCTTGGAACTAATCAACAAAGCAAAAGAAAGCGGTTTCGATGATATAGAATTCCAAGGCGCAAGAGTAGGAATTCGAGTATCGAAACAAATGGGTGAAGGTGGAATTCATATCTATGATGTAGACATGGCAATGCCTCTAAGTGACTTAGAAGTAGTAAATGACCATCTCGAAATCAAAGAGAAAGAAAACGAATCTATCACCGATGTTGAAACAAAAGACAAGAAAAAGAAAAGTGCTTAAGACAATTTGATTTGTTAGCTAACGAATTCAAAGCAGAGGAGAATACCTGGATTTTCCAGGTATTCTTTTTTTTTAACAAAACATAAAAAGGTCGAGAAATCGACCTTTTTACGCTGTACCTCGTTATCACGTTTTACTCCATATATAATGA
>DBKX01000385.1:10243-12950 GCA_002297865.1 Lachnoclostridium sp. UBA739 | reverse complement strand
TGGAACATATATTTTTTCAGAATCTGTAACCGTCTTTGCAAGATTCAGATACGTGACTGCAGCTTCTTTTGTAAAGCCGCCTGCCTGTTCAATCAGTTCATTCATCCTGGCACCCTCAGAAAATGTATACACTCCTGGATGCTTTACTGCACCACACACATAGCAACACAGCTTTCTAGAAACTTCAATTTGCTCTCTATCTGTTACTAACGGTTCGGATGGCTGTTTCGTAATGGCAATGTCTTCACTGGTCACAAATTCTTCCTGTATGTTTTTGGTATTTTCTCTTGAGACGTACAAAAAGCCCGCGATAATAATAAATGTTACCGCTAAGGCGAGACTTCTCTTGGCAAGAAAAATATTGCTTAGTAATATAGTTTTTTTCTCTCGTTTCATATTGTCTCCTTATAAAGAAATACCTCTATACCTTTTCATAACGAGACACAATAACATTCTACATAAATGCCGAATCGAATACAATAGTTTTTTTATTTTTTCTTGACAGAATTTTAGACAAAATTCGTTTACTCCCATTTGAATAAGAAGATACCTCCGATAATGATTCCAAGTCCTATTACTTTTCTCCACTCGAAATCCGTTTTTTCCATACCGAACATACCAAATAATTCAATGATATATGCAACTACTAGCTGTGCCGTTACAATAAAGATAGCAGCTCTGGCAGCTCCTAAATTAGAAACGCTTTGAATCACTGTATATGTTATGAACGCTCCCATAACACCACCAAGGAGCATATACTTGTTGTCAATCTTGAATACAGAGAAAAGGTTTGTATTACGTTCTGTAATCAGCCAGGCAGCAATACAAACGACAAACGCTGAAAACTGAACAAAGCTAGATGACACCCACACTCCAGTCTGTTTGGTTACACCTGTATTAAAAACTCCTTGTATACTCATAAGCGCACCAGATAATAATGCAATTAAAATGCCCCACATATGATTTTCCTCCTTATGCAATATAAAAACATATCAATTGACCATATTTTTCATATTGTAAGTATGGATCATTTGTAGGGCATTTATACTTTTCCTTAGTTTATTCCTTCTATAATTACATCAAATGATGCTAACATCAATCGATGCTAACATCAATTGCTGCTTCTAGTTTCTCTATCATTTCATCAATATGTTTCTTCTCAATGATAAGTGGTGGTACAAAACGAATAATATTAGTACCTGCACTTACTAGAATTAACCCATTCTCAATTGCCTTTGTGATAACTGGACCAACTGGTACCGTAAACTCAAGTCCCTGCATAAATCCTTTCCCACGACGTTCTTTGATAAAGTCATATTTTGCAGCAAGGGCATCTAACTTTTCTTCAAAATAAGGGGTTGTTTCTTTCACATGTTTCAGAATTCCTTGTTTTTCATACAAGTCAAATACTTTGTTCACTGCGGCTAATACAAATGGGTTTCCTCCATATGTTGTACCATGGTCTCCAGGAACAAGGACACCTGAAACTTTGCTGTTTGCAACAAATGCTCCAACTGGCACTCCACATCCAAGTGCTTTTGCAGTAGTCACTATATCTGGCTGAATTCCATAGTTTTGGAACGCATACATTTTTCCTGTTCTTCCCATTCCACACTGAATTTCGTCACAAATCATCAAAATATCATGTTCATCACACAATGCACGGATTCCTTTGATAAACTCTTCATTGGCTGGGTAAATACCGCCTTCCCCTTGAACTGCTTCTAGGATAATGGCACAAGTTTTATCTGTAATGAATGCTTTCACACTTTCCAAATCATTGTAATCTGCAAATTTAATACCGGCTGTCATTGGACCAAACGGTTCCTGATAATGCTTATTGCCAGTTACCGCTAAAGCTCCTAGACTTCTTCCGTGGAAAGAGTGATTCATGGATATGATTTCGCTGTCCTCTTTGATTCCTTTTTGGTAAGCATATTTACGTGCCAGCTTAATAGCGCCTTCTATTGCTTCTGTTCCACTGTTGGTAAAGAACACTTTATCCATTCCAGTGGCGGTTACTACTTTTTTCGCAGCTTCTGCTAAATTGGAATTATAGAATAAATTGGATGTATGTATTAATTTATCCACCTGCGCTTTTAACGCATCGTTAAATTCTTTATTGTTATAACCTAATGCAAATACGGCAATCCCTGCACCAAAATCCAAATACTGTTTGCCTTCTACATCATATAAATACACGCCATCGCCTTTGTCTAACACAATTTGATGACGGTTATACGTATGAATTAAGTACTGTTCCGCTTCGTCCATCATTTTCTGCATATTAGCCATAATTTTGCCTCCTATTTCACAAGTTCTTCCTCTTCATGAGAATACAATGCTCTATGATCATCGATGATTGCTGTTCCAATCCCCTTTTTGGTAAAGAACTCAAGTAATAAACAATGTTCTTTTCTTCCATCTAAAATATGTACCCTATTTACACCATTCTCAACCGCTTCGATGCAGTTATTAATCTTAGGAAGCATTCCTCCACTGATATAACCATCTTCAATCATTTTTCTTGCCTTTTCTAACGTCAAGACAGAAACTAATGTACTCTTATCATCCGGGTCCATACAAACACCTTCAATATCGGTTAAAAAAGCTAACTTTTCTGCTTCGATTGCTTTCGCAACTGCACTGGCAGCCTCATCTGCATTAATGTTATAAGACTGATAATCGTCACCTAAACCAATTGGAG
>DBKX01000385.1:9220-10184 GCA_002297865.1 Lachnoclostridium sp. UBA739 | reverse complement strand
TCCTCATCAACGTATTCTACATTTCCTACGTAACCGATATCTTCTCCATCTGCTGTCTTCTTCGTACAACGTAATGTACCACCATCTTTTCCAGAGATTCCAGCTGCTTTTACACCAAGCTGTTCAATCATCTGCACCAGATTTTTATTCACTTTATTTAAAACCATTTCCGCAATTTCCATTGTTTCAGCATCTGTCACACGTAAACCATTTACAAATTTGGATTCTTTTCCAACCTTTGAAAGCCATTTGCTGATTTCCTTTCCACCACCATGTACGATAATAGGTTTCATTCCAATTAATTTAAGCAGTGCAACATCTTTAATAACACTTTCTTCTAACTTTTTATCTAACATGGCACTGCCACCATATTTAATGACAATCTTTTTATTCGTAAAATCTCTTATGTAAGGTAGTGCCTCAATTAATGTCTGTGCTTTAATTAATATTTCCTGCATGTATTCGTCCATTCTGTTTACCAAACCTTCCTTATTTCTTATCTTTCTAAAATACACGTTGCTTACGAACGGTAATCTCCATTAATCTTAACATAATCATAGGTTAAATCACAGCCCCAGGCTGTTGCTTCACTACTGCCAGCTTTCATATCTGCTGTTGCTGTTACTTCCTTAGCAGATAAAATCTTAGTTGCAAACTCCTCATCATAGTCAGTAGCCATTCCATTTTCTGCTAGTTTCAGTTTACCAGCTTCACTTTCTACCCACAGATCAATTACTTCAGGGTCAAAAGATACTCCAGAGTAACCCATTGCGCAGAAAATTCTTCCCCAGTTTGCATCGCTTCCGAATACGGCTGCTTTCACTAAATTAGATGTAATGATTGACTTGCTTAATTCCTTAGCATCTTCATAGGATGCCGCATTCATTACTTTTACTTCAAGTAATTTGGTAGCGCCTTCACCATCTGCTGCCATTTTCTTGGCTAGATTAATTGCTACATATTG
>DBKX01000385.1:0-9167 GCA_002297865.1 Lachnoclostridium sp. UBA739 | reverse complement strand
TTGCAGTGCATTTTTAAATGCCTCATAATCTGCATCTTTCTCTGTAATCTTTTTGTTACCTGCTTTTTGATTGGCAAGAATCATATAAGAATCATTGGTTGAAGTGTCACGATCCACACTAATCATGTTAAAGGATACTTTCACAACTTCACTGATTGCTTCCTGTAATAACTCTTTACTGATACATACATCTGTTGTAGTTACACAAAGCATCGTTGCCATGTTTGGATGAATCATACCAGAACCTTTTGTCATGGCACCAATGGTTACGGTCTTGCCACCGATTTCCACTTCTACTGCACATTGTTTACTATAGGTATCTGTTGTCATAATGGCTTGGGCTGCTTCGTTTCCACCGTCAGCCGCAAGACCTGCTGCAAGTATCTTGGCTCCCTTAGTGACTTTTTCCACTGGAAGAAGCTGACCGATTACACCTGTGGAACAGGTTAAGATGTCATCTGTCTCTACTCCTAAAGCCTCGGCTGCTGCCTGTGCCATTGCTGCATCTGCCTTTTTTCCTTCTTCCCCAGTACATGCATTGGCATTGCCTGCATTTAAAATAACACCTCTTACCGTTTCTCTTGTTTTTACAATCTTTATATCACGCTGTACAGGAGCCGCTTTTACCACATTTGTTGTAAATACGCCTGCCACCGTTGCTTCTGCATCACTAAATACAAGTGCCATATCTTTGTTACCATTTTTTTTAAGTCCTGTTACAGCACCTGCGGCACGAAAGCCCTGCACTGCCGTTACTCCACCACTAATTTCTTTCATATGTAGTCCTCCTTTTCGCAAATCGGAATCTTGCTCTTGCAAATTATTTATAATTATACATCACTGATGTATATTATGCAACCCATTTTCTTATTTCGTTAATAGAAATGATTTACTCTACAATTCTACCCTATAAATGCTTAAAAATCTATAAATTAGCACTTGCATAATAATTAAATGTGTTGTATATTTATAATCAAATAATGCAAGTGCATAAACATACATTCACATTGGGTTGTACTGCATAAACTTGCACGTAATGACTTACACTACATGCAAAATAGAATACGGAGGTATATATTATGAAAGAAAAAGTAATTCTTGCTTATTCTGGTGGACTTGACACTACTGCTATTATCCCTTGGTTAAAGGAAAACTTCGATTATGAAGTTATCTGCTGCTGTATCGACTGCGGTCAGGGAGAAGAATTAGACGGATTAGAAGAAAGAGCAATCTCCTGTGGCGCATCAAAATTATACATAGAAGATGTTATCGATGAATTTTGTGATGAATACGTAGTTCCATGTGTTCAGGCAAATGCAATCTATGAAAATAAATATTTATTAGGAACTTCCATGGCTCGTCCAGTAATTGCGAAGAAATTAGTTGAAATTGCCAGAAAAGAAGGCGCTACAGCAATCTGCCATGGTGCTACTGGTAAAGGAAACGACCAGATTCGTTTTGAATTAGGTATCAAAGCACTTGCTCCAGACCTTAAGATTATTGCTGCTTGGAGAAATGATGCTTGGACGATGAATTCTCGTGAAGAAGAAATCGAATACTGCAAGGCACACGGAATTGATTTACCATTCTCCGCAGACACAAGCTACAGCCGTGACCGTAACTTATGGCACATCAGCCACGAAGGTCTTGAATTAGAAGATCCTGCTTGTGAACCAAACTTCGAACATTTATTAGTTCTTGGTACAACTCCTGAAAAAGCTCCTGACGAAGGCGAATATGTTACTATGACATTTGAAGCCGGTGTTCCAAAGAGTGTTAACGGGAAAGAAATGAAAGTTTCTGATATCATCCGTACTTTAAATGAATTAGGCGGAAAACATGGTATTGGTATCGTAGATATCGTAGAAAACCGTGTAGTTGGCATGAAATCTCGTGGTGTTTATGAAACTCCTGGCGGAACAATCTTAATGGAAGCTCATCAGCAGTTAGAAGAATTAATCTTAGATAGAGATACCACTACAATGAAAAAAGTTATGGGTAACAAATTAGCTGATATCGTATATGAAGGAAAATGGTTTACACCACTTCGTGAAGCTACTCAGGCTTTCATCGAAAGCACACAGAAATATGTTACTGGTGAAGTGAAATTCAAACTTTACAAAGGCAACATCATCAAAGCTGGCGAAACATCACCATACTCTTTATACAATGAAAGCATCGCTTCTTTCACAACTGGTGATTTATATGACCACCATGATGCAGAAGGTTTCATCAACTTATTCGGTCTTTCTAGTAAAGTTCGTGCAATGAAAATGCAGGAAGTAGAAAGAAACAATAAATAGTTTCAAACAATAAATAGTTTCTAAATAGTCTATTGCAAAAAACATCCAGACCAATCGTTTGGATGTTTTTTCATGTAATAAGGACTTGCAGCCACACACACCACAAGCCCTCATACCTCAACAATATGAAGTTTTTTAATTTCTGTCACTACAGTTCGCCGCATCAATGGCAATCGCAAGCATTAATCCCATAGTCTCATCTGCTGGGTCTGCAAAATCCAGTACATAGGTGTCTCCCCAATGAAATGGTTCCTTGGATATATGTACTACCCTGGAACACCCACTCATTACATCATAATTCCAGCCCAAGAAGTCTCCTTCCACACGCCAGCCATTGTAATCAATCTCATACTGTGGACGGAACAGCGAAAACTTTTTCTGTATGGTTCCAATCTGACAGCCACTGATTTCTATTTCAAATGCTGGAAGAAATGTAAGCAGTCTCTGGTGTATTGCACCTATCTCCCTGCCACTGCTTTTTTCATAAATGTGAATATTGTGCCCAATTGATAAAAACTCTGCCTTTACAAAATATTTCGGATTCTCGTATTCATCATACACATCATAGGTATCCGTCCATGAAAATACTCTCTGTTTAATGTACAGTTTCATTGCTCTCTCCCACAAAATTATATTTATATTGTATTATCGGCTTGCCTTTCTTAACTTCCTGTAATCATAGGTAAACTTGCCAATAGTACATATATATAATATATTATACCAATTTGCATAATCTGTTGTCCATTTTGTAACGATTGATTTGGCGATACCGTATTCTTTTACGATTGATGATACTGTCTTTCCAGATTCTCTTAATGCTACAATTTGCTTTTTTAAATCGTCCGAATAATTTTTCACTTTTCCTGCCATGACGTCATTCTCTTTTTTTGATGTCAATTTGTATCGGTTTCTGTATTATAACAGGCCGAATGTTATTTTTCTAATATATTATAGCCGATCCATTACAGTGATTATAGTATAGAAGTGAAGCGGACGGTAGCCACCTTCTTATGGGACGCTTACATTTAATCAAATCTGATTGCATCAACTGGTTTTATCCTTGATGCCTGCAATGCAGGTATGACAGAAAATGCAACTCCTTCAGTAACGGATATAAACAGCGTAATCACTATTGTTCGAAAATGTAATTCGAGCAAGAATACAGTAAAAAAGAACTTTAACATTATTGCAGAAAAAAAAGAATACAAAATAATACAGCATATAATATTAATAAACCAAGACGTAATTGAGATTACAATGCCCTCAAACATAAATTGCAACATAATGCCTTGCGCATTTGCACCTAATGCGCGCCGTATTCCAATTTCTGCAATACGTTCTTTAACCGAGAAAGAAAGTGTTAGCATTATAATAAATCCTGATATTACAACAAGTGTCATTAAAATAGCATTACTAACAGCTTTAATAGCTTTTGCCACAATATTATACTTCTCAACTATGTCCATATAAGTCGTTATCTGTAATTTTTTCATATCCTGATTCTTTTTTAACCAATCCTTTACACATTTACACCCCTCTTCATAAGCTTCACTTGAAAATACGAAAACAAATGTATACTTTTTTGTTGATTGTATATTCTGATTTGTAAACCATGTTTCTGGTGTAAATAACCTACAAGTCGCATATATTTCATTTTCAGATGATAATTCACTATTAATCTTTAAATTAGAAGAAATTGTATTTGGTAAATCAGCAATTACGCCTTTAACTTCTAATTCATATATCGTACTCATAAATCTAAACTTTATTTTTTCACCGACACTATTCTTCTTCCCAAATAACAGTTTAGATGTACTCTCTTCAATGATAACTTTAGCATCGTTTTGATTATAATCTTGTTTTGAAAAATCACTTCCGTATAGGATATTATTCCATTTGCAATAATCACCTCCATCCTGATAATAAACTGGCTGAGATAAAAAAGAATAACTACATCCACATAATTCCATCTCAACATTTATACCAGTATTTCTATATCTTCGTTTACAAATACCAGTTGACAATAAAGTTTGATATTCTGTCAAATTTATATCTTCCTTCTCTACAACTATTTCATCAACATTCAAGTTACTACCCGAAGAAATAATCAAGCTATTTCGATCAAAGCATTTTGCTTTCTTATACTTATTTCTTATGTAGGCATTAATCACTTCATTTCCTGTTGTAAAAAGAAATAGACCAAACGCAATACCTGCAATCGTCAATCTAACTCTTAACTTATTACTAAATACTGTTTTTAACAATATATGAATTATAAATTTAATCTTTTCCAACACTTAATCCTTTCCTAAATCTATTACTCTATCTGCAAATTGTGCCGCTCTCTGACTATGCGTTACCAAAATAATCGTTTTTCCCTCGCTTTTCAACTGTTTAAACAGCTCCAATACAATTGATTCATTGCAACTATCAAGATTTCCAGTTGGTTCATCGGCTAAAATGTACTCTGGCGAAAAAAGTAGTGCTCTTGCAATAGCAACTCTCTGTTTTTCTCCTCCAGAAAGAAATCTTGTTTCCATTTTCATAATATCCTTTATACTAAGCAAATCTGACAGATGTTCTAAATGTTCCTTAAATTCTAAGGACATTTTTTTATTACTATATACAATCGGTAAAATTATATTTTCATAAACGTTTAAGTCTTCTAGCAAATTATATGACTGAAATATGAAACCAAATTGTTCATTTCTTATTTTGCTTTTTTTTCTATCACTTAAATTATCCATACATCTTTCATTTAGAAAATATTTTCCCGAATAATCACTATCTAACAAACCCACTATATTTAATAAGGTACTCTTTCCAATTCCTGATGGTCCTACAACCGAAATGAACTCATTATCCTGTACAGAAAAGCTTCTATCCTTAATAATAACTTTATCTTCTCTATACTGTTTTGTAATATCTATCAAATCAATCATAATGTATAACAAGTCCCCCTTCATATTTATTTTTCATTATAAGTAAAATTCTCATAAACAATATCATTTTCTGAAATTCCTGATATAATCTGAGTATATTTTCCGTCAGATATCCCTGTTTCAATAGGTTTATATTTATATGAACCATCTTGATCTACACACGCAAAGGCATCACCATTTTCAAATTGATATATATAATTGTTCGGAATTGCTATTACTCCATTCCGTTGGCTGAGTAATATAAAAACTTGTACCTCCATTCCTGGTCTCAATAACATTTTACGTTCTTTCACTTTTACGCATATTTCGAAGGTTTTTTTATGAATTGTATCACTAATATGAACTATTTTGCCCTCTAACCTAATTTCATTGTAAACAATATAGCACTCTGACTGATATGTAAAGTTATTAATAAGTTCTTGTGGCAACTGAACGTTACATATAATATTTTGATAACTTAATAATGTGATAACAATTTCATCTTCATAAGTTATATTTATTACTCTAACCTTATCTTTTACCCTATACTCATTATTACCTTGCTTCGCTATAAGCATGCCTGCTTTAACAATATCACCTTGCTTTACACATATTTTATACTCGCTGTTCTTTTCAAGTCTTACATAATGATAATCATCTTGAGCAAATGTCACAGTTCCTATTTCTTCCCTATACTCGCTTATATCTGTACGCGATACCTTATATGCACTATCCAAATTCACATCATCTTCTTCTAAATCTTTATCTGATATTTGTATTTCATACGGATCACTATTATTCAATTCAAAATTAAGATATAGAGAAAATACACATAGCACTAGTAACAATACTGTAACAATTATTCGTTTCAACTACTCACTCCTCCTGCCCTATCTACTTATTCACAAGCAATGCTTCTATATATTCTTTTATGTTTTTATCATTTTCACTGTTATTTATAAAGAATCCAGTATTATCGGCAAACATACACAATTCTTTCTTTTGATTCTTATATAAAATAATTTTTGACGTTTTTACAATATCAAACTTTCTAATACCTTGTTTATAATTCAAATTATATGTAAATGTAGCATTATCGTTCTTTTTGAATAAATAATCCACCACCTGCTCTTTTGTAAATTCATCCTTAACCTCACCATTATCGTTACTTAACATCACTTTCATATTTGTAATGTTTAAAAAGTCAAATGCACAAAAATCACATATCTTTAAATTTTCCAAAATTGAAACGTTTGTATGAACTGGATTATCCTTATCATTTGGAATTTTTGGATAGATAAGATCTGCGTCACCGCTAAATAGCATGTTGTCATTTCCATCTTCTACTATATTTTCATTATACCCTTTTGTATTTGCAATATGAAAATATGGTGTTTTATATTTTAGTTCTCTATCATTTATGACAAAATTTATAGCATCTATTGAAAAATCAGCTCTTTTTTTATAATCTTCTATACCTAGTTGCAGCACACACCAATAAACATTCCATCCTTTATAGTTATATGATTGCTCAAAGTATAAATCGGAACACTGAACAGAATACTCCCCTTCCCCTGTTACATCCAATGATTTAAATTGAAAACTTTTAATTTTTTTAGTTGAAATGATTGGGATTGCAAAAGATTGTTGATAATCCATTGTTGAATAATAGCAAAGCCCATATTTTAATATATCGCCACCATAAATTTCCACTTCCCTTTTTTCCCCTTTTGTACACCCTGCCATACATATACCGATTATGATACACATCAGTATGATACACAGAGAATTTCTATTCATTTTCCTTGATTTACGCAACGTTATACTATTCACAATTAATTCTCCTTCCTTCGATTTTTACACGAAAAAATGCAGGATATGCTCAATTGACCACAAACCTGCAAATTTTCATTAAAAATTATCTAGTTACTAGAGTAGTTGTAACACCATTTCCACTGTAACAATAACTTGTCTTAGTATAAGATGTATTCTTAGTAACTGTATTGATTTTTTTGAAATCCCATCCATACAATGTTCCCATTCCTGCCAATCTGTAATCGCCTAAAATAAATTTACTCAAATCGTAAGTATTAGTTTGAGAAATACAGAAAGTATATGTAACTGTCGCTGAATATGAACCAGACAAGTTGGCACTTAACTCGTTAACATCATCTGATGCTGTTACACCAAGTTCAGCACTTACAATTTTAGCAACACTACGTTCTTTCGTTACTGCCGTTGTTACTGAATATGTTTGTCCTTGGTTTTTCACCCAATCACCATAGTACACTAAACATTTGTAGAAATCTCCCACTTTCATTTTATAGTAATCTGTTAGCAATGTAGTATTCTTCTTATCAAACTCCCATGATTGATTGCTGTAATACGTTGATCTTCCATGATAATCAGGTGCGGTTTTCTTAGCTGCATAAGCAACATTTCCACATGGCATCAATAATACGGTGCACATTGCCAAACATACTCCTTTAAATAAGTTTATTTTCATTTTTTAAAACCTCCCATTAATTAATAAAGCAAATCTAATTTTTAGAGTAAATCTAATATTGCCCCCTAAGATACTTACTCATTAGGCACCTTACATATATTAACTTATTTTCTATAATCTGTCAAGTTTTTATCTTATATTCCAATAGTAGTTAAAATGTGACTCAACCTTTATAGCTATTATGCCCAGTGGATTGGTAGTGATGAACGCCGTATTTCCAGATGAGGTAGGACGGGATTAAGAAGAGGAAGACAAATAGAGGGGTGAGGCTGTAAAGAGGGGCTGTCTTTTTGTCTAGAAGATAGAGTAAGGGGTAATATTGAACTAGGGCATAGGGAATAAGGAAGGTGTTGAACTGAAGGAGTCGCTTTCCATAGATTTCCATAGGAAAACGAAGCCGAAAAAATGACTTTGCTGTTTTCGCCCCATTCAAAAGGAGCAAAATGCTCTGCATTTGCCCCTTCCTTTTCCTAATTATTTATTGCAGTAACCTTCATGTTACCGTTCTCATCAAGATTAATCCAAACATTATACTGACCATCTCCAAGCATTACACCATCAGCCGTATTTCCAAACATTAGATTTGGATAAGCAACCGCCATAGACGCTACAAACCCATCTGTAAAAATCACTTCATCTCCTAATGCTTCAAACCCTTCTTTGGTTTCAATGGTCTGAATTGCCTGATTTACATGTACGGTAATTGGAAATGACACATAACTAGAAAATGCTTTAAAATCATATCCGTTAATGGAATCTAAAACTTTCTGTGCAAATTCTTCTACTGCCTCATTGCTGCCAATTGTATATAAATGCTCTTTATCTTCTGTATAATTAATCGATTCTAATGTCAAGTCTACATCCTTAAGTTCTGTTTTTCTCTCATAAAAATAGCCTTTTAAAGCGTCATCTTTTTGCTGTTTTAACAATATATAGTATCGGTCATCATGAAATCGAATTCCATCCTCTAACAGTTCACACGAAAATGAATGCTTCTCCGCTCGATACGCTCCAACAAAGGTAATCTGTGCTTCATTCGCTTCTTTATCATACCAGAGATCAAGTATTACTTCTTCATCGCCAAACATACCCTTATACAAATTATGTGCTTTTTCCTCTGCACTCAATGCAATCCCTTTTAATTCTTCTAACGCATCAATATCTATGGAAGGAACTTCTGCATCCTCTGTTGTAAGTACTTCCGATGAAACGACTTCAGTTGCAGCCGGTTTGCTAGAAGTTGGAGGCTTTTTTGTCGTAACCTGATTATTTTTTTGACATCCAGCCAATGCAAACGTTGTTACACAAAAAGCAATAACAGCACCTAAGCAAATTTTCTTTCTCACTCCACACTCTCCTTTTTCTTTAACGCTTCCCTCATTATAATACAAACAAATAGAAGAGACAAGAAAAACAGGCTCTATAATAAATGTTGGG
>DBKX01000386.1 GCA_002297865.1 Lachnoclostridium sp. UBA739 | reverse complement strand
CTTAACTTAATGACATTGCCCTCTCCGCCAGCAACTCTCTCACCATGAAAAGACTGTCCTTTCCAACACTCATCTATTCAAACTCCCTATTCCTTACTCTCCCTAACCAAACTAAATGGAATCACAGCCCCCACAGAAGTACGCTCATAAACCACTTCCTCCTTCATACTCTCCGCAATCCCCTTATGCCCCCTAAACCTCTCAACTACCACATCCAATATTTCCTTCTCCTCATCCCCAATCACCGAATAATCCATCTCCTCATTCGGATAAACACGAAGAACCATATCATAATCACTTCTTACTTCCTCTTTCACATTCAGCCTTTGCAAATTCATAAGACTACAATGTCCCACAGGCAATGCCCCCATCGCTTCATGCCGATATACCAGTCCCGTCATCGCACATCCATTCTTCTCATATGCCAATGCATCAGAATACCAAAGCATTCTCATCAACTTCATCTTAACCACCCCTGAGTCCTCTTTGGCAAGATACGAGATAATAGCCTCTAACTTATCAATATCCAACTTAGTATATCCATTGGAATCCGAAGGAATATCATACGCAGCATACTCTCCTTCAAAAGCCTGCCTTGTTAAATATTCCTTTCCAGATTCCTCAATCTTCTCAATAATCCTTCCTCGCAACTCTTTTCCCTTAACTTCCGAAAACTTCTTTTCATTCTTCTTAAAAAACTCCAATGCCATCATAGGATTATCTCGAATCAAACGAAGCATCACATCATACGCTTCCTCTTGAATTGCCTTACTCTCATATCTAGATATTGTTGCCTCTCCCCAGCCTAATAATCTCGCCAAATCCACTTGAGATAACCCATAACTTTCACGAATTGCCACAATCTCCTCAGATGTAAGTAGTCCTTGCTTCCTACGATACGCATTGCGAGCATTTAAAAGGTTCTCATTAGCCATTTTTGCCGATTCAAATTCCGCTTCCCCTTCTTTAACATATGCACAATAATAGAACCTCTCCTCATAAATTACCTCTTCTCCTTTTATAGTAATCATCGCTTGACGTGTTCTTTCCTCAACTTCATGAACTTTATCACATATTGGACATTCCATATGAACTCTTCTAATTAATGTGCTATTCTCCATTGTTACCCCTCCTTTTATTTCAATCACACATAAGGAAAATGCATTTTTTTCTTAGCATAATGGAATGAAACACATAACACATGCCTTGTGGACATTCCTTTAATCTTCAGCTTTATGTATACTTGCCGACACTGAATCTCTTTGCCAAAAACGAATAGCATTGGTGGATTAAGATCATCTTTATCAATAAGTGTCTCCGAATATTCTCTAATCGTTAATTCCTTTAATCGTTCTACAACATCGAACATATCGTAATCCAAATCTAGTAATGTATATGGCGTCGAGAACTGCTCTTCATTTTTCTTTCTCTTGCGAATTAAGGTTAAATCTCTGTCAATATCAAAATCCTCATGCTGTAGAATCTGGTGTAAATAATTCAGGAACTCAACTATATCTTTTTCTTTTGATTGTATACTTAGTTTAACAGTGACCACCTCCTGCTTTTCTACTATCTATTGATAGTGTACTATTTCTTTGATAGCGTGTCAAGTAATTATTCTTCGAACAACCTTTCTTCTACAATTCCTCCAATTAGCTATCTGTTCCACTATATATTCCATCTATTCCCCTTTTTAATATGTACACTAATTCTCTTCCCATCCACAAAAAAATGACCTAACACCTCTGTTAAGTCATTTTTCACACACCTTCTATTTATGCACTTTCCCTTCCACACATGCTCAAGCCGCATCGAAGCCAGAACACACCATTTTCCACTCCAAAACTAGTAAACCCATCATACTTCCTTGCTATATCCTTAATATTCTCCATTCCAAACCCATATAAACTATGCACTCTACATGATTTACCTCTCTCTTTCTCTCTGTCATCTACCTTACAATAAATCATAACAATAATCTATAATTGTTATCTATATTACAAAAAAACCTTATTATTTGTAATTAGCATTACTCATAAAACAATAAATAGTTCATATATTACATAAAACTTTTATTATTTGTAACACACACTACAAATAAAAGTTTTAACTGCCAAACACTATTCTAGTTCTCGACTGCTACCTAACATTCTCCCCTTATCGCTATTAAATCTATTCCTCTATCAACTAGGTATTATTTGCTTGTAATAGAACCCATATTTTTCTCCATGATTCTACATATACCTACTTCAACTACTAGTTTAGCACAGTAACTGACTATTAGTACTAGGAATGTTAGATTATTGACAATTTAGTTATTAACTTGTAAACTAAACATATCCTATAAAATGCTTGTACTTTATGTTTATGGAGGTTTGGATATGATACTACTGTTTGATATCATTTCTAATATTATAGAAACACTTATTTTATTCCGTGTTACCAACACGATGCTTAGTTCCAATCGCAATAACATTCTACGATTATTTCCTTTGCTTTGCTATTTTGTCATTAATTTTGGCTGCTTTTTTGCTATGATGTATCAGCTATTTAGCTGTAATATCGTTGCAAAGGTACTGGCTCCATTCCTTACTCTACTGGTAGTAATTTTCTTCTACCAGGATAAGCTGCTTACCAAACTGCTATGGTACAGTTTTAATTATTTGCTTTACATAATTTTTGATATAACAGCACTACTTATTGTCAAAGTTGTTCTGCAATGCAATACAGAATACTTACTATCAACCGCTCCAATCACTGCCTACTGCTATATTATCTCTAAATTTCTAAACATCGTGGCCGTTGAATATACAGTAAGACGTTTTCATCATAGTATCATCATTCCGAAACCATTTAAGCTAGAGTTGGTTTTCATACTCATTCTAGACTTTACATTAATCGTTTTAAGCCTGCGCTTCACTACGAATCCAAAGATGCTTCAGACACATAATAATGAGTATATTACCCTAATTCTTACCGTTATACTGCTAATCTCAGGTGTCACAATTATGTTATCCTATAAGCTTACCAATCTGGCGAATAAAGAGTTGGAATACCAATTAAAAATGCAACAGATTGAACTTGAGAATAAGCTGAATGAGGATCTTAGTGCTGTTGTTCAAAACCTACGCTCACTAAGACATGACATGAACAATCACATTGGAATAATCCGAGGTTTATCGGCTAACAAAGAGTACGATTTACTAGATGAATATTTAAATGAAATATATTCTACAGTAGCCAATGCAAATGACTTCATTTTCGTGGAAAACCAACCGCTTCAGATCTTGCTAAACAGTAAGATTAGCAAAGCACAACAACGAAATATTAAACTAGATACTGAGATTACAGTCAGTGCAATTAAGATTCCAGATAAAGACATGTGTGCACTTCTTGGTAATATCATTGATAATGCCTATGAGGCTACTGAAAAACTAGAATCGGATCGTTATGTAAAACTTGTAATAAAAGAAAAAAACAGCGAGTGTTTTATCCACTGTGAGAATACTTATGCGGAAGCACCTGTCATTGTTGATGGAAAGTTTATCACATCCAAACGGGCAACGCTTGAGCATGGAATTGGAACGGAAAATATTAAATCTATCGTGAAGAAGTATAATGGTACAATTGACTTTTGGGTAGAAGAAGTGTTTACGGTGAATATTGTGATTCCTTATTAACGATAAGATTAACACAAGTTTACTACATCACATCCCACAAAAAAAGACAACCTCATCCTCTCCCAAGATAAAGTTGCCTTTCCAAAACCATCTATGCAATTTTCCCATCCAGAACCCTTATACTACACCTAAGACCAAATGTTCCATCCTTAACCTCATAACTCATAATGCCATCATACTTCTCCACAGCACTCTTAATATTCTCAAGCCCAAATCCATGCTCCGCACGATTGGCCTTACTCGTAAGCAAACCACCATTTCCTTTTACAACTGTCCCACCACAAGGATTTTCAAAATACAAATTCAAATACCCCATTCGCAAATTCATCACACACCGAATATACCGTTCTTCCTCTGCCACCTTCTCACAAGCCTCCATGGCATTATTCATAGCATTATTAATAATCACTGCCACATCATACTCATCTACTGGCACATCATGACAGACAACGCCCTCCTGCACCACCTGGATTCCCCGCTTTCTGGCCTCTTCCATCTTATAATCCAGAATCAGTTGCACAAAACTGCCACTCCTGCGAATCAATCCATCTACTTTCACATTCTGTTCTAACAGTTCTTTCATAAACTGCTGTGCCTTTTCCACGTTCTGGTTCATTAGTAATGCATTCAAATTTCCAATATTATTCTTATACTCATGCTGCTTCTTGCGGATTCTTTGAATCGCTTCCTTCTNNACAGATAACCTGTCGCTGCAGCTCATTTTCCTCCATCACCCGGTTTAATCCCTGCGTTTTTCGGTTGGCACTCACCAAAAACATCATGCACACTGGAATAAACCAAGCAAACATCATCATTCCACTCATAACACATTCTCCCACAACCGCTTCTCCATTGCATTGACAACTTTTGCGGTATTCGCCTTACTCACAGGAATGCATATTTCTTCTTCCCCAACATATACTTCCGTTCGCCTGTAAGAAACAATCCTGTTAACATTGACAATGAATCCGTTGTGGCAGCGAATAAACCTTTCTGTATCCAATTTCTTTTCTAAGTCTTTTAGATTATCCGTATATTCATACTCCTGTTCATCTGTCACAACAACAACATTTTTCCCTTTTTTTTCTATGTACAGAATATCCTCCTGTCTTACACAGCTTGTTGTTCCTTTGAACTTCATTTCCAATTTAGAACCGCCGTATCTCTCAAGCAGCTGTTCTTTCTGGAGCTCCAACATAATTTTATCAAGCTGTTCACATAACCGGCTTTCCTCAAAAGGTTTCAAGAGATATGCAAATGCTTCTATTTCAAATGCAGAGTATGCAAATGAATCATAGTTGGTAACAAAAATAATTTTGCAAGCTGTATTCCTTGCCAGAATTTCTTTGGCAACATCAATCCCCGTTTTCCTATCAATTTCAATATCCAGAACCGCTATATCAACACGATTGGAAGCAACATATTTTAAGGCATCTTTTGTATTTGTTGTAGTCTGTATTCGGAACAGTACCTGCTTTTTTACGGCCTGGTAATTAAGAATTGCCTTTTTCTCTAATATAATCTGCTTCCCTGAATCATCACAAATTAACATATTAAGCATACGATACCTCCACTCCTCATTATTGACTATATTGAACGATTACCTTTTACAAAAGCAAGTCCTTTTTACTCACCTTCTTAAGCTTTTCAGGTTTCTCAGGTTCGTAAAGCAATAAGCTGCATCCCGCATTTAAATCTGGATCTGCCGCTGCTATGGCCATCATTCCCAATACATTTAATATTCTTCCCATCATAATTACCTTCTTGTTGCACATAAGTTTACTATATAACTTTTTCATAATCCCTCCACCTCTCATTTTTAATCTCCAATGATACCGCCTGTGTAATTAATGCAAAAACCCCACAAAGACCGTTAATACAGTTTTCTGATACAAAACTGATGCCAAAAAGCAGTATAACAGAAGCTACAATACATACCACGGTCTTGCCAATACATTTCTTTTCAGCATTCCTGTAATCCAATGCATTAACGCCTAAAATGACTGCAAATCCTGCCTCAAGCAAAAATCCTGTATTCGGTACTTGTCTAGCTACCAAAATCCATACAATCATAGTTACTGCAAATGTACCAATGCATCTGACATGTGTTTTTGCATGAGCTCCCCCATATAAAAATCGATACGGAAGAAAGAAGAGCATATAACAGAATACATTACTTTCTATATGGAACAACAGCGCTAGTGTAATGATTACCATAAGGTTTGCAATGGTAGAAAGCAGAACCTCCATACTGTATTCATAAATTTCCCTGTATTCCTTTTTCTCTTCAAATGGCACTAACAAAGAATCCACTAAATTTTTTGACAGCTTTTGTATTCGAAACATTGGCCTCTCCCCTTCTGTACTTCTTTTACTTACATTTTAGCTCAACAAAGTAAAAGTAGCCATGTTTCATATCTATGTTACACAATTATTTAACTATTTGTAATTTCTTTGTTTGCCCCGTCTCTTCATTCCTCATATATTGTTCATTTTTATGCAATTTCATAAACAACATCAGCTAATTCTTCTAGCTGTTCTTTCCTTGTGGAGACTAAAAGCCCAATTCCATTGTTTCTTTTAAAATATCCTAAAAATGTACGGAAAGTTTCTTTCTCTCTTGCTTCTTTAAATTCTATTTCATTTTGAAATACAAGGAGCTGGATACCTACCAAATAAGCTGCGATACATCGTATGATTACTTGAAATCCTTCCCCTAATTCTCCTACTTTTTGTTCTTTCAGAAATCCTAAATTAAGTTGAGTTAGAATCTGTTCAAATTTTTCTTCCAGCATAATGTTAAACCCACTACGAATCATACAATACATATAAATGTACTCCTGGCAACTTAGGCTGGAGTCTATCTTGTTTTCTAGTATTAAATCTATATTCCTTCTTTCTATGTATTTAACTCTTTCACTTGCTCCATCTATAACAGCAAGCTCACTCTTAAGCTTTTCTATAAATGTACTTTTTGATGTTTCTTCTAAAAAATACACTCCGGCAACTGTTCCTTCTTGAATCTTTATTTTGCTGCCTTCAAACTGATTCTCTCCCAACCCCCTCATATTAATAAATAGGATTTCCCTCACCTTCTTTCTTATTGCAAGATTAAATTGTAGGACAACTCTTTTTCAAAAACAATAAAGTTCTATTACATTACATAAATATTTGATTATTTGTACTAACTTGTACAGATAATAAGGAAAATAAAATGATTACACCTTTTATTTTCCTTACTCTTAGAATTGAATAAACACTAATTAAAATAGGAATCTAATACTGATTTCCTGTAAGTTCGACCTATGGATATTACTTTTCCATTCTTTAATATCACGTTGTTATCCCGGAGCTCCTGGATCTGTTTCTTATTCACTACTTCACTTTGGTTAATCCGAAGAAACCCTGAGCTTAAACGTTCACATAAGGAAGTAATTGTTTCATACACCTTATAGTCCCTATTTATGGTATGTATAATACTCTTTGACCTCTGTCTTTCAATAAAAATAATATCTTCTTCCATAATCTTTTTCTTGATATTTTCTTCTGTAATAATAATCTCAGGTGAACAACTCTGCCCTTTTATAGCCAGCACCTGCAAAATAGCACGCTTTAAAACTCGTTCCATTTTCTGCTCTTCTACTGGTTTGACAATATACCCGAAAGCTTCCACATCAAAAGCCTCACAGGCAAACTCTCTATGCCCTGTGATAAATATAATAACCATATCTGGATATTGCTTAGTTAATTCTGCTGCTAAAAGAATCCCTGATTCCGTTCCCAAATCAATATCCAAAAACAGAATATCAAGAGTTTCCTTTTGTAAATAAATTTTCAATTGACTTGCTTTTGTAAAACCTGCAACCGCAATGTCATAATTCAGCCGTTTTGCAATTTCTTTTACAAATACACCATTAATTTTTACATGTAACACTTCATCGTCACATATTCCTACCCTATATTGCATATTCGCCCCCTATATTGCTCAATTCTTCCTTTTCTATCATACAACATGGTCTCCATTTTCGCAATATGAGGTAATTAGTTTTCTACACTATATGATATTGACAATTTATTTTTCCGCTTGTAAACTAGATTTGGATTTATTAGTTTCTGTTACAAATGACTGGAGGTTTCCATATGAATGTTGTACTAAATATTGTTTCGATTTTAATCGAATCATTCCTTCTTTTTCGAATTACAGACTCAAAACTTGCCTTTCGCTATACCCCCAAAAAACATTACATACCATTACTCTTATTTTTTGTTATAAATACAGTCCGATACCACGCTATCAAGTATATTGATTTCCTGTCTCCAACAGCAATAAAAGTGACTACCTTGCTTTTGGTTTTTCTTGTAGTAATTGTTTTTTATGAAGACAACTTTTTTTCAAAACTCGTATGGTACAGTTACAACTATCTCCTAACAGTCATTCTGGAAGTAGTATCTATTTTAATTGTATCCGCTATTATTGGATGCGACCAGGATTACGTTTTTAACCATTTTTCCAGTTATGCCTACTGCCTTGTCATTTCTAAGTTTTTGAATATTCTGATTGTGGAATACACTGCCAAACGGTTTCGATATGCAATTATTGTCCCAAAATCATTTAAACTAGAACTAGTTTTAGTTCTGATTCTAGATTTTACGCTTATTATTTTTAGTTTATTATTCACAAACAGACCTTCCGCACTCCAGCTTCACGGAAATGAATATATTACTTTGATTCTCATTGTAATTCTCTTTATTTCCATATTAATGATTTTGTTATGTTATAAACTTACTAACCTAGCAAATAAGGAGTTAGAAACTCAGCTAAAGATGCAACAGATTGAACTTGAAAATAAGCTTAATGAGGATTTAAGTGCAGTCGTTCAAAATCTTCGTTCTCTACGACATGATATGAACAATCACATTGGCATCATTCATGGTCTGTTAGAAACCAAAGAGTATGATTTACTCAATGAATATCTTGATGATATGTATAATACAGTAGCCAATGCCAATGACTTTATTTTCGTGGAAAACCAGCCTCTTCAAATCCTGCTAAACAGTAAAATCAGCAAAGCCCAGCAAAAGGGAATACAAATGGAAAATGTAATAGAAGTGAATGAAATCAAAATTCTTGATAAAGATATGTGTGCATTGCTTGGAAATATAATTGATAATGCTTTGGAAGCAGCCGAAATGGCTAAGGAGCGCAAATATGTAAAACTTGCAATCAAGGAGAAAGGTAATTGCTGCTTTATCTCGTGTGAAAACACTTATGGTATCGCTCCTGTTATTGTAGATGGAAAATTTATTACAACGAAGCGTTCTTCTATAGGGCATGGAATTGGAACAGAGAATATAAAATCTATCGTGAAAAAATATGGCGGAACTTTGGACTATTCCATAACAGATATATTTTACTTGAGTATTGTAATTCCTTATTGAATTTATATACTTCCATTACAACTTAAAAGTTCCGCTTTACCAAATGAAATTCTACATCTGATAAAGCGGAACTTTTTATGCATTTCTTATTCAAGCATTATTTTTCCGAACTATGCCCCAAAATAAAGTTTACGAGGACACCCCAGCCCTCTGGACTGCCTTGAAATATGTTTCGAATGTTTGAACAAAAGTCACAATATTTCAATGGCAATACAAATATTAGATAATCCATTCTCCTTGTAGGATTATCTTATCTTTTTTCAAACTAGCTTACTTTATTTCTTTGCACCAATCTTTTTATTCATACATTCTATTGCAGCTTGAAGCTGATTATCCTTTTCCAAATCTGGACCTTCTTCCAAGTCATCTTCTACCTTGTCGTATTCCTTGTTCATTTCCACTACGATATCCGGTTCAATCCCCACTTCATGAATGTTATCACCATTTGGCGTATAATACTTAGATGTTGTCAGCTTAATTGCAGACCCATCATTTAAAGAAAAAATTGATTGCACAATTCCTTTTCCAAATGTTTTAGTTCCCACTAAAGTAGCCAGCTTATGGTCTCTTAGTGCTCCTGCAAATACTTCCGATGCACTTGCACTGTTTTCATTCACCAGCAGAACCATTGGCAAATCTAACTGTTTCTTATCTTTTGCGTAGTACTTATCGCCTTTCCCATTTTTGTCTTTTGTATATACGATGAGACCTTTTGCTAAAAGACGATCGGTCATTTTTACAACAGCATCCAATGCTCCACCGCCATTATCCCGCACATCCAAGATAAGACCAGCCATTTGCTTTTTCTCTAGTGCATCTACTGCTTTATTGAACTGTTGCACTGTGGTATCTTTGAATCCTGAAATGGCAATATAACCTGTTTTATTCTGAAGCATAGAATAAGTAACCGTTTTTGTTTCCACTTCTTTACGAGTCACAACTAATTCAACAGGCTTCTCCGATGAGGAACGTGTTACTGCTAACTTAACTTTCGTTCCTTC
>DBKX01000017.1:3228-4495 GCA_002297865.1 Lachnoclostridium sp. UBA739 | reverse complement strand
GAGCCCGTACCACCGGCACAGATACCATTCATTCTCTGGTCAATACCACCAGTAAAATATATTATTTTGGCGTCTTCTCCACCTAATTCTATTGCAACATCCGTTTGAGGAGCATAATCTTTTAATGCAGTTGCAACTGATACTACTTCTTGTACGAAAGGTACTTGCAGATGCTTGGCCAAAGATAAACCACCTGACCCTGTTATCATTGGAGCAATCGTAAGATCTCCAAATTCTTCTGCAGCAACTTTAACGATGCTTGCTAAAGTTTCTTGAATATTGGCATAATGTCTTCTATAGTCAGAAAAGATAATCTGATTTTCTTCATTAAGAATCGCAATTTTTACTGTTGTTGAGCCAATATCTATTCCCAATCTATAAACTTTCTTATTCATACGTGTCAGCGAATGCTGTTCCTCCTTCTAGTTTCAGTATACACATTTAACTTTTATTATAAGACAATTAGATTATAAGTTCAATAAATATTTAAAAGTTGTGAGAGAACATTTCCGTAAACTGGGAATATAATATACCAATAACTCAGTTTTTATGGAAGGTTAAAAAATGAATCGTAGTAACAATTATAGTAACAGCTCTAATAGTGGAAAAACTGTTAATCGTAGTTGTAATGGAACGAAATACGTAATCAAAAAGGGCGATACCTTGTATAGTATCAGCAGAAGGTATGATGTACCTCTTGCTTTAGTGTTGAGAGCAAATCCATATGTAGACGTGTACAATTTGCAGGTTGGAGATGAAGTCTGTATTCCAGCTTCTTCGGAATCTATGCCTCCAGTAGTAGAACCAGGTCCAGCACGTCCTCCAATAGTATTAGGACCAAGTCCAGTGCGTCCTCCAGTAGAAGAAGGGCCAGGCCCAGTGATACAACCAATTGAAGAGAGTCCAAGGCCAGTGATGCCACCAGTAGAAGAGGAGCCAGGGTCAGTATTGCCACCAGTAGAAGAAAGTCCAGGGCCAGTACGTCCTTCCGTATCAGAAGAGAGACCATCAGAAATGAATATGGGAACAGCTCCTGCACAGAATAAGCAGATGGAAATTGGTACTCGTAATACATTTAACTTTAATTATTACGGTGGAAAGCCTGCACCTGCAAAAGATCGTGAAAGAGCTAGAAGAGCTATGCCAAATAGAGAAGAAACTCCAAGACGTACAGCTCCAATTATGACTCCTGCAAAATCAGCCACACCTGAAAGAAGAACAACTCAGGTTAGAACGACAATGCCAGTAGTGGAAAGAAGACCTGTAC
>DBKX01000017.1:0-3222 GCA_002297865.1 Lachnoclostridium sp. UBA739 | reverse complement strand
CAGGCACCAATAAGACCAGCTATGCCACAGATGCGAGAAGCCGTACCTACCCGTCAAGTGAGACCACAGATGCGAGAAGCTGTACCAGTACGCCGTACCATGCCAACAGCTCAAACGGAGAGAGTTATTCCTAAACACTATATGGATTCAGTGGCAGAGCGTCCTATGATGAAAACAAGAATGGCAGAGCCAGTGCGTATCATCACAAAACCAAGAACAGAAGAAGCTTCCTGTATGGAAACTGAAAAGGATAAATGCGGACGCTGGTGCTCTTACCAAGACAGAGAACGATTCCATTCAATCATGAACTATGAAGACGACATGAATACAGGCTGCTGTACAAAACTTCCTAAGTGTACACAAAGCATTACAAGACCTGAAAGCAATAAGAGCTGTGTTCGTCCAATGCCATGTGATGACGATGATAACATGACAATTATTTCCTATGTATCAAGAGATAATGATACGTTACAGGATATTTTAGATTATTTCACTATGAATGTAGCTGAATTGTTCCAGTATAATGTTCCAAATACGATTCGTTTAAAACCAGGATGTATGATTCGCGTACCTGGAAAAGGAGATGACAAGTAGCGGAGTTATCAAATAGAAAGAATTGAGAATGTATGCGATGGAAGAGGGTGCATGTTGGTGCATCCTTTTTCACATTTTCGATATACAATTGGCAGATCAGATTAACATAGATGCATATGAGTGTAAAGAAGATGAGGATTATATATCGAGTTCTATTTGAAATTTTTACAAAAAACCATTATGATAGGAGAGGAAAGAAAAGGAGATATTACATATGAAACAAAAATCAGTAGCAAAGTTTAGAATACAAACGGAAAAACATATCATGAAATTATCTTTTATCGGCAGTGTGTTATTTATGTTTGTAGAAGGTGTTATGGCCTACATTACGCATTCTCATTCACTTCTTATGGATTTTGTATTTGACATAACGGATTTAATTATGATTGGTCCATTTCTTGTACTTGTTCCACTTTTGTATAAGCCGGTAACAGAAAGAAGACCATACGGTTTTTCACAGGTGGGTTCCTTATTTTTGATTATTAAATATGGTGTGCTGTTAGCTGTTACGGTAAGGCTTGTAGCAGACAATGTTCGAAGCATTTTGAATGGTGGATATACAGTAGATGCAGGAGCAATTGCGTTTTTTGAATTCTGTGTGTTCTTAGGCTGTTTGTTTATGTATTTGTTATTAGTGCACTACAGCAAAGAGTATGAATCGGATGCCATTCGTGCAGAGCTATACATATGGAAACTGGATGTCATTAGCAGTATTGGTGTTTCCATTGCATTTATGGCACATTTACTGTTAGAAAGAACTTCGGTTGTATGGATTGTACCTTATATTGATCCAGCAGTCGCTATTGTCATGTCTGTGTTATTGATTATTGAACCAGTAAAAATGATCGGTGTTAGCTTAAAAGAACTGGTACTGTTTGCACCAAACGATGAGATAATGGATAAGATACGTTCTATAGCAGAAAGCAAAATGGAGAACTTTCCATATGAAATGAAGTTTCTGGATGTAATTCAGACAGGAAGGAAAACCTGGGTAGAAATCTATATCTCAAGTAAAAGTGATAGTGTAAGTATTTCAAGTTTGAAAACGATTCGTGATAGAGTGAAAGAAGAACTTAGGAATGAATTTGATCAGATTTATGTGGAGGTTATACCAGACAGCGTGGAGTGATAAAAGAGAGAGTAGAAGGGTGAAGTTATGAAATGGAGAAGGATTTGGTTAAAAAGGAAATGTATCGCTGGGGTTTGTGTTCTGCTACTTGGGATGTTTACAGGATGTGATGGAAAAGGGGATAGGCAGAATACGGTTTCATCCCATGATGCATCGGCTTTGGATGTGCAACAGGAAGATACGGATAAGTTACCAGAAGGATTGCGAAAGGTCATATATGGACAGGATTCCTTTATTGATGTAGAACAGAAGAAGGAATTTACCATGAATGACTATACAATCCAAGCGGAAACAGGGGAGTCGGTTCGGGTGCTCTTGGGAGAATACATCGTATGCGATGTGGATGGTGACGGAGAACGGGAACTTGTGGTTCAGGTAATGAATGGGGAGAAGACAGATTCACAGGATGCAGCAGTCAACGTACTGGATTTGCAGCGGGATACGGTGCTTTGTTATCGTTATGGCAAAGATAGCGTTGCAAATGTGTATCGGGATGGTGTGATGGAAGGAAAGAATGCAGCAGGAGACAGATGGTTTTTTACGGGTGAGTATAGCGGTATGGAGTGTGAGAATATTAGAGTTGCGGAGCGTCAAAGTATATGTAAGGGCGGAAAATCTGGTGTGGAGTGTTTTATTGGGCCAAGGAAGGTGACGGAGGCGGAGTTTGAGCAGTTTGTTTGTAAGTATACCGAAAAGAACAGGTTGGAATGGATGGACGGCTTGGTAAAAAATTAAAATAGGAGATTGCATGTAAAATGCAAAAGTAGTATAATTGGTTGTGTTACATAATGCCAGTTATTGCGCGAGTGGCTCAGTGGTAGAGCATTGGCTTCCCAAGCCGAGGGTCGCGGGTTCGAATCCCGTCTCGTGCTTTTTATATGACTCAGAAAACTTGATTAGATCAAGGGTTCTGAGTTTTTTTGTAACAATACTTTAGATAATTAATTTCATTTTTTGTGTACCTGATACAAGTATATGTTTTGGTCTGATAGAACATGTAAAGAGTTTGCTTATGGTAAAATAGCCAATGCAACGGAGGATGAAATCTATCGTAGTAGTTGTAAAATGGAACATATAAAAAGGTTGGAACTGTTATGAGTGGAAAGAATGTGTACGGTGGGTATAGTGGTGTGACAAGTGTAAAAGTGAAATATTTACCATTTATGTATTGAGGTTTTGGCTGTTATGATGTAAAATGGAAATTGACAGTGAATATGACGAATATGTGGAAATATTGTAGTTTAGAAAAATGATAATTGGTAGAATACGGAAAATTAGCCCCGCTATTGATGAAAAGAGGGATTGAAGGTGTTTTAGAGCTTTATATATGGTTTAGAAACGTAAAAATGCAATCCGCCCCGCAAAGTGCATCTACAGCCCAGTAATTGCAAGGGGTTTAGAAGATGCGGTTAAGGTTAGTAAATCCCCGCGAGGGGACGGAAACTTCTTATCCGGTCGTTTTTATCTTCTTTTATTCTCTTGTTAAGGTTAGTAAATCC
>DBKX01000369.1 GCA_002297865.1 Lachnoclostridium sp. UBA739 | reverse complement strand
AAACACTTTAAAGGTAACTTTGTTTACCTTATGTCTATATTATAATGAATTGTCGGACATTTGTCTAATATATAAAACGCATGCATACTATGAAAAAAGGGAATAGGCTTAATCGCCTACTCCCAGTTTTTTAATATAATCATAACCTTTCTTTTTAAAGTTATAAGATAAGGTATTATATGGTATGTTCAATTTTTTTGAAAGTGCGTTCATTGTATATTGTTTACCTTTATACCATATGAATATTTTCGATTGTTTTGGTGTATTTAAAGCCCTGTCAAATGACCAACCATTTAACATTCTTGACTCTATTAAATCATAGTCAGCATTATAATATTTACACCAATCTGACAAACTCATTGTTTTACCGTTATATGATATGTATTTATTATTTCGTCTATTATTTTGTTGTGTATTCCAGTCAACCCAACGGCAATTATACGGTTCATAATTTCCATTCACGTCTATACGGTCTATTGTTAGACCTGATTTATAACCGTTTGTAATAGACCAATCATAAAACGCTTGGAAATCATTTTTCCATTCGTCGCACATGGTAATACCACGTCCCCCATAATTTTTATACTGTTTACATTTTTTATATAAATTGTGTTTTGACAATCCATGTGTTTTTGCCGACTGTGATAATTTTTCTTTAGTTAAACATCCACATGATTTTACTTGTCTACTGTCTGATCTAATTAAATCATGTATTAGCGGTTTGTTGATATTACCGCAATCACATTTACATACAGCTCGCTTTCCGTCAAAGCCTATCACCGTCAATCTGTTTATTTTGTCGCCTACGTTAATATTATTTTTCAATTCAATTCCTCTTTTCTGATCTAACCTACTTGAAATTATATTGGGTATAGGAACGTCCATTTTCTTTAGATTTTCCAAAATACTACATATCTCGTTAAAAATTAAAAAGTATATTGTACCTATTTCAACTATATTAGTACCGTGTAGCAAATCCAATTGATGAGATATGTATGTTAGTACAACAAACATTAATTTTTTTATAAATCCTTTAATTAATGTTTTTGATTTTACGTTACCCAAATAAACAGCACTGCAAACGCCTGTTATAATATCCAACAACATGAATATAACCAAAGTTATAAAATCATTTTGATAATTTGTTATATATGTTACTATCATACCTGATACGGTAGCTAAAACAGTAAACCATTTATCATTAAACATATATGCATACTCCTTTCAGTATAAGTATAGCATAGATGTTAGTACATTGTCAAATACAAAAATAGCACCCTATTAAGAGTGCTATAATTGTATCACCTAGTCTTATTTAATTAGTGTTTGTAATTCATCGATAGCTTGATTGATATAACGTTTGTCTTTTGTATCAATGAAGGATTTAACATCCATAATTGCCGTTGCTACCGCTTTAGATGTTGTTTCATTCAATCCCGCTAAACCACAGATAGAACGAAGTGTATTTTCATTCAAAATCAAAGGGACTAGGAAATTTCTGATCTTAACCCACATGATGCGACCTCCTTAATAATACAAGATATTACAATCTACTTTCATACCAGCACAGTCGTAATTATCCGTAAATTGCCACATTTTTGCGTTAGGGTAATCGTCATTACTGGAATATTGTGCTGACCAAATAGGAACCCAAGGTAACATAGAATATAATTTTGTTTCGTCCCATAACACTGAATAGCTAGCGTATACACCTACTGTATGAATGTTTTTAATTTCGTTGATGAACGCTGTACACATATATGTGTTTTCTTCCATTGTTTTGGTATCAATAACGCTACGTTCCTCATAGTCGAACCACACACCAAGCTGTAAATGGTAGTCAACTAAACCAATTTCGGCAAGTTTAGCGTTAACCCATTCGCCCTCGGCTTTTGCTTCTTCGTAGTTGGTTGCTGTGCTATAATAATACACACCAACTTTCAAGCCTACTTCAAGTGCTTTAAAAATGAAGTCTCTACCGCATTCGGTTTCTCTGTAATTTTGACCGAGTTTTACAATAACGCCGTAAATACCCTCATCTTTCACACGTTGTAAATCAATACCCTCTTGCCAATCACTTAAATCGATAACCTTTCTCATCACTGTATCACCTCCTTTCAATTAATTATATCACATATCAGCTGAAATGTAAAATCCATTTACGTTTACATAATCTGTATCTTGAACAGAATACATAGTGTCAATATCTAAATCAACAATATCCACAACAACAGCAACCCCATTGAAATGTTTCAAACCGTGTTTATAAGGTCTTAACATATCAGCTCTAATCCAACAACCATTGGACAGTTGAAGTCGTGTATCTGCTGTTACTGTTACCATACCTTGATTTGTTAGTACAATTAAAGCACCGTCAACTGTATGTTCTGTTAGTACAAAAGGTGCGTTGTCAACGATATCAAACGCATATTCCATTCTATGACCTATCTTAATATGTGCAGTTGGGTTAATCATTATCTTTCACCTCTTCAAGATACATTTGTAAATATGTTTTTGCTTTCTCAATATCACCAATCGAATTATTTCGATAGATATATTTAATTACGTTACCTAGATAGAAATTTTTCAATCCGTCTTCACCTAAAACATCTTTGATAATGTCTTTACACTCTCTACCGTGTTTTGTATATCGTGTCGGTGTTTTAGTTTCTAACTCTAATAATATTTCGCTATCTGTAGACGATAAATATTTACCTCTTGCATAATCGTCATAGATGACAATATCATGTTTAAACGCTAATTCCTGAATTTCTTCATCTGTCTTGTTTAATCTTTTAGCAATATCACGCAATAACATTTTTCCACTCCTCCACTTTTTCAACTGTCACGCCGTCTTTTGTTGTGATTTTAGATAATAGTCGCTTAACGCTATTAG
>DBKX01000370.1:221-4506 GCA_002297865.1 Lachnoclostridium sp. UBA739 | reverse complement strand
TAAAGTGTTTTCTTAACCGAAAGGGGTAATATTATGAAAAAAGTGATTACAAACAACAAAGATTTCTTTAATTATCTTCGTAGTAAATTCGTAGATGTTAGATATGTCATCAAACCACAATTTGTTTGTGGCGATGAATTGCAAATTATCTTTCCTAATACACATGACTGTACCATTTGCGGAAACCGTTATAATAAACAAAGATTAGAAAGTGGGGCTATGCGTAAGAACTTCATTGAAATTGCTGACGCTGTAACATATAGAAACACAATCGTTATAACACCAGTAACGCATTTCATGGGTGAATTAATGAAACAGCATTATCCAAAAGTATACCGTCTATTGAAAGATTTAGGAATTGATAGACAACGAATTAACACTTGGGAACTCGGTGAACTTAATCGACCACACTTTATACAAATTTGGTCTAGAGGAGGTAAATACAAATTACAGCCAATTGTTAGTACAAAACCAAAAGAAAGATTAGTAGAATATGGTTTAATGGGTAAATCCCAAAATGAAGTATATTACAATGCGTTCTATAAAAAATCTGACAAAGAGACTAGACGCAAACAACGGTACATTCCTGAATATGCTGTTTTCAGTCAATTGTACAATCAATTAATTAAATAGACAAATAGCAACCCTCTATGATATAATATATTGTAGGGGGTTTATTTATGGCTAGACTTAAATCATGTCCTTATTGTGGTAAAATACATACAGATGTACAAAATTGTACTAACAGATTACGGAACGAGAACAGAAACGATAAAGATAAGTTCAGAAGTTCAACAGCATGGAAAAAGAAACGTGAAGAAATAAAACAGCGTGATTTATATTGTTGTCGTATCTGTTTAGAACAAGGGATTGTAAATAACTCACATTTACATGTTCACCATATCATTTCGTTAGACAGTAATTTCGATATGCGACTCGATAATACAAACTTAATATCACTATGTTCAGATCATCATAACCGAGTTCATAACGGTGAACTCTCACAAGCTGATTTATCTAACTTAGTAACTAGAGAGCCTAAGCTATGAGTTTAGGTTCTTTTTATTATGCAAATTATGAATTAGACAATTGTTAGTACAAAGTGTATAATGTAATTAAAGTTAAGGAGGTAATTAATATGAAAGAAGATTTAATTTGTGCAATTAGAATGTATTTAAGATGTCAAGGTCGTTCTTTTCATGTGGCGGATTTAGTAGCCAATAAGATTGCTGATAGTGTACCAACATCACAATTGAAAGAACAACGAGATTACTGGATTGAACAATTAAAGGGGGTGAGATAATGTTAGAAGAATTGTTTTGTGCGTTCTGTATCGGCGTATTAATTCTAGGATTAATTAAACTGATTACACTATTGGCGATGTTGGTGGTAGTATGGTAGAGGTAGATACTGATAACAAAATTATAAAAGTACATTGTACTAACAAACAAGAATTTATTAATTGGTTAAGGTCAACTGAATGTACTAAATTAGTTGACAAATACAAAAGATTTCAAATTAAAATGGAGGTAAAATAATGAAAGTTAAATTATTAGACAAAAATTGCATGCCAAAGAAAGCACATGTAACTGACGCTGGTTTTGATATTAAAGCAAGAGACCACTATTCTGTATTTCCACAAGAAACGGTATTTGTTAGTACAGGTGTTTGCGTCGATATTCCAGTTGGATACGTTGGGTTGCTGTTCTCTCGGTCTAGTATGGCTAAAACACCACTCAGAATGGCGAACAGCGTAGGTGTAATTGACAGTGGATACAAAGGGGAAATTAAAGTACCACTATATAATACAAGCGAAGTAGAAATTGTAGATGTTGACAAATACAATAGAATTGCACAATTGGTTATTATTCCAATTACTGGAGTTAATGAATTAGAAGTAGTTGACGATTTAGGATCATCTGAACGTGGTAATGGTGGTTTTGGGAGTACAGGAAAATGATTATTGAAAAAGACGGCAATAGATACTATGATTTAAATTTATTCTTATTTGATAACCCTATTTCAGATCTGAAAGTAGTACAAGTTAAGTCTACAGGAAAGAAATATTTAGTAATTAAGGACGGCGAGTTAATCAATAACTACGTTGTGGATTATTCTAAGCTAACCGATTGGACATTATCTAAATTTATACAAATTGTCCGACAAAATGTACAAACATCTGTAGACACTTATCAAGAATGGGAAACAGCATTTAACCGTGTAGAAGTGACTGAAGTTCTAAACGATGTAAAACCTACTGGAGATAAATAAGCAATTATGATATAATAGTATTGATGTATTTCATTTTATTATAAGGAGGTCATATCATGGCAATTTTTGATACATCTAAATCTTATTTTGACGTAACGGATTGGCGTACACAAGATAGCGGTGTTTTTGAACGCTGTACGGTGTACGATTGGGATGATGATATTAAATTCATTTCCCAAGCCAATAACAGAGTGGGTGACGGTCAAACAAGCTTAAATGATGATAGCGTACAATTTGAAAGTGAGTACAAAGGTAATTATAAACTTGGTCTTAAAACCTATAATATGTATTCCGATGTACAACTTGAAGACTTTTTCAAATCGTTACTGTCCAAAACATTAGGCGGTGGTTTAACTAATACATTGATTAATGGATTGTCTACATCTAACAAAATCCACAATGTTGACGGTGGTATCGATGAAGCTATTAAAAAACTAGGTACAGAATATTTAAGACGTCAATCACTTATGATTGTATTACCTATTGATGCTGATATTATCGACAACAACACAGGATATTATAAAGGTATTCGTACCGTATATAGTCCTTATATGACTGTTACGCCTAGAACAGAAGGTCAACCATATGGGTTAATTGTAGATTTGGACGATGTTTGGGTAGCCCAATATCAAGACAACAAACTTCGTGAATTATACGAAGAGGGTTTAGCAAATGCACAAAAGCTATTTCAATATTACTACAAATTCAAATTCGGTGTTAAGGGTTCCTACTCTTGTGCTGTGTTTAACGTAAAACGATAAAAATTTATGGTGTGAGTACAAAAAGTACTTGCACCATTTTTTTATATGTGATATACTACGATCAAAGGAACACGAAAGGAGTACAATAAAATGACAAAAAATAAAGACCCTACAAAGAGGGTCAAATAAAAAGCAAATGAAAATGTACTAACATTATTATAACATAAATAAAGGAGTAAATAAATGAATAAACGTAAGACAAAAGCACTCAAAATCAGATTTGAGGAAGATATGTTTGAAACTATTGAACAAATGGCAATAGAAAATGATACATCATTGAGCGAAGTGATTAGATACTTGATTAAAGAGGGGTTAGAAAGTAATGATAAACACTAAATTCTATGCGTCATATTACCCATTACACAACAAAGTGCGTACCAACAATAGAGCGTACAGAACTATCAATAGTGAATGGAAGGAAGTAGGCGGAAGACTTAAAGAAGAATATATATTATTCGATATTGATGATAAATGTACAAACGCTAATTTATTCTTTGACTTGAAAAATATGCTAGATTTTAAATGTCATATCACGGAAAGCGAACACGGTATACATGCGATATTCAAAAAACCTAAAGACATTATAATCGGTAACAAAATCCATGCGGAAACGGTAACAGGTATTATATGCGATTACAAAGGGTATAAAAATAGTTATGAACGAATTATTGTTAATGGAAAACCATTACAAGTTATAGAATGTTGTGATGAACCGCAAGAATTGCCGTTTGTGCTGTTCCCTTATAATTTAAAACCTAATTTACAAGGTGTTGTTGATGGAAGCGGTAGACACGGTATATTAGGAGCTTTAAATAACATTTATGCTCGGTATTGTTCCGATCCTGAATTAATACTAAAATTAACGAATTGGGTAAACAGCAATGTATTTAAAGAGAGTAGAGAGTCAGTAAATTGGGAGATTAAACATGTTATGGATAGTATACAATATTACAATAGAGATAATCTAAAATTAGACGATGTACTAACAAAATATAAAATTGATGAAAATAAATTGATTAATTATATTGTTAGTACGTTTGAGGTAAAACAATAAGTTATGACTAGCCATAACTTTTATCTATTATACAAAAATATAAATATTATATATAATATACTCATAAGGAGGAAATAAAACATGTTCGAAAAACAAACAGCAGATAAACAACAATATCTTATTACTATTCCAGTTAATAAAGACTTATGGGAGGAAATAGAAAACATAAAACTAACTTATAATTTAAATCGTTCTAAGC
>DBKX01000370.1:0-170 GCA_002297865.1 Lachnoclostridium sp. UBA739 | reverse complement strand
CAGCGGGTTAGAAAAATACAGAAAGGAAGATAAATAATGAATAGAATTCTAATTAAAATTGAAAAGTATAAAATGGAAATTGAAAGCCTTAAAAAACAAATAGAAGAGAAAATAAATAACGGCGGTTCTCCTACGAAATTGGAAGAACGCCTACACGCTAAAGAGTTCAT
>DBKX01000197.1:4023-12242 GCA_002297865.1 Lachnoclostridium sp. UBA739 | reverse complement strand
TTCGAATCCTGTCACCCCGACTATTTACCTGTGTCAGTTGTTACGTTGCAATGATACAGGTTTTTTGATATTGATTTGAAAAAAAGACGGACATTCTACATTTATGTAAAGGCTTTTTTAAAAATCGATTTAAAATGAGAAAAAATGCCCCTCGACTAATATTGAATTTATTGTTACAATAGAATGCAGAAACTTGAAAGGCATGGTATTTGTAAATGAAAGTGATAAAACCGTATGTTTACATGCGTGAAGCAGAGCTAGATAAATCAAAATTATATAACGTAGAGTATGCTGCAAGGCTTTGTTATAAGTCAGAAGGCAGAATGACTGATGAAGTAAATGAGACATTTCTTAAAAATATTATAACAAGACAGCACGAGTCAGTTTTAGAGCATGAAAAAGTTACGGTATATTTTGTAGTAGACCGTGGTATCACCCATGAAATTGTTCGTCATCGTGTTGGAAGTTACAGTCAGGAATCTACGAGATATTGTAACTATACGGGCGATAAATTCGGTAATGAGATTACAGTTATTGAACCTTATTATTATATAGGGAAAGAAAAAGAGTACAAAGAATGGGAAAATTGTTGCAAAAATATTGAACAGGCTTACATGAAACTCTTAAAAGATAGTACTCCACAAGAAGCAAGAGCTATTTTACCTAATTCATTAAAGACAGAAATTGCGGTTACTTATAATTTGCGCGAGTGGAGACATTTCTTTTCGTTACGTTGTGATAAGACCGCTCATCCACAAATGCAACAGATTACAATTCCATTACTGTTAGAATTTAAAAAACAGCTTGCTCCAGTGTTTGACGATATTTCTTATAATGAGGAGTTTCCAGTGGAAGCATATGGAGAAGTGAAATATATTTAATTTAATAAAATGAGGAGTGATAGATAGTGGCAAGAGTATATATTTTTTTAGCAAACGGATTTGAGGAAATTGAAGGATTAACGGTAGTTGATTTGTTGCGTAGAGCGCAAGTAGATATTCAGATGGTGTCTATAGAAGAAAGTATACACGTCACGGGAAGTCATAACATCACAGTAAAAGCTGACTGCCTTTTTAAAGATGCGAAGATAGATGATGCAGATATGCTTGTATTGCCTGGTGGGATGCCTGGAACTATCAACTTATTACATTATACGGGGTTGGTACAGAAGATTAAAGAGTTTCATAAGAATAAAAAGCTTTTAGCAGCAATCTGTGCAGCGCCTAGTGTGTTAGGGGCTTGTGGAGTGTTAACTGGTAAAAAGGCTTGCTGTTACCCAGGCTTTGAAGAAAAATTACTTGGTGCTTCTATTCAATACGAGCCGGTAGTACAGGACGAAAATGTAATTACCGGCCGTGGAATGGGTGTTGCCAATGATTTTGCATTAAAAATAATCGAAGTATTGTGTGGAAAAGAAAAAGCTTGTGAAGTAAAAGAAAGCGTTTTGTATGAAAACTAACATTTAATTTTCTGGTGAAGTAGGAATAGTGCTGTGATATTAGGAATTAATATGCACGCATTTATAAGGTCGGTCATTTCCCAGACTAAGTCTAGAGACATAATGGCGCCTAAGAAAATCATAAAAAGGTATGCAATTTGATAAGTTTTCTTGTAGTGTTCTCCACAGAGAAAGTGAAGTGCACGCTCTCCAAAAAAGGACCAGCCTATTAATGTTGCCATTGCAAAGGCAATAAGAGCAAGTGTCAATATAATGTTGCCGCAAGGCAGACTGGAGAAAGCCACAGTGGTATATGAACCAGGAGAAGAATATTCAAAGGCACAAGGATGTTTAATTCCTTCTGTTACGATAACTATGCCTGTAATTGCACACATAATAACAGTATCCCAAAAGGTAGCGGTCATTTGAATGAGAGCCTGCTTTTTGGGATTCTTTGTATTTGCATGGCCAGCAGCAATCGCAGCAGAGCCTAGTCCTGCTTCATTTGTATACAATCCTCTTGCAATTCCGTGCCTTGCTGCCATTTGAATAGTAGAACCTGAAAAACCTCCAAGAGCTGCGTTTGATTGGAAAGCAGATTTTAATATAAGCTGGATTGCACTTAAGAATTCATTTCTATTTATATAAAGAAGCACAAAACAACATAAGATATAACCGAATCCCATAATCGGTACAATAGTGCTACATACATTTCCTATGGTTTTTAATCCGCCAATAATTACAAATCCACACAATATAGAAGCAATTATTCCAACAAGCATAGGAGAGAGGTTCCATGCGGCAGTGGTAGCTTCTGTCATGGCGTTTGCCTGAGTAGCGCAACCAATGCAAAGTGATGCTAGAATTGTGCAACAAGCATACAGAGTGGCTAGCCATTTTTTATGTAACCCATCACGAAGCACATACATGGGACCTCCTTCATACGTATTCGGTTCTATTTTTTTTCGATAAATAAGGCTAAGATAGCATTCAGCATAAGAAGTGGCCATACCAAGAATTCCAGTAATCCAGCACCAGAATATAGCACCTGGGCCGCCTAGTGCAACGGCTAGTGAAACTCCAACAATATTTCCAGTGCCTAATGTTGCAGCCAGTGTTGTAGTAAGGGCGGCAAAACCTGATAAACTATTGCCGTCATCAGCTTCATTTTTAACGGAAAGTTTAATTCCGTAAAATACTTTTCTTTGTGGAAAGTGAAGTCGAATTGTAAAGAAAATATGGGTTCCTATTAGTAGTAGGAGTATAGGATATGTCCATAAAAAATTATTAAATGCTTTTAGATATGACATGGCATGCTTCCTTTTTCTTTCTTTATAGAGTATATCGCTTTTTTACGAGTTTCATGACATAAAACAAGGATGAAATTACCATAATAAAAAAAACAAAATGAGTAACAATAATAACAAGATAAGTGATGAAAAACAACGTTATACAGAAACAACAGTCCGGTAGCAGAATTGCAACTGCAATGTTCTTTCTCGATAAGCGAAGTGAAGTAATCGCTTATCTCATACTAAGCCGAACATGTAAGATGCATCGGCAGGAAAACTCACGGAGGTGTACGTTATGTCAAGTAATAACAACAGCGGTTCAAACAGAGTAGAAGTACCTCAAGCAAGAGAGGCATTAGACCGTTTCAAAATGGAAGTGGCATCTGAAATTGGTGTTCCATTAAAACAAGGTTATAATGGAGACTTAACAAGTGCCCAAAATGGTTCTGTTGGTGGAGAAATGGTTAGACAAATGATCAGAAGTTACGAGCAGAATATGGCTGGTAAACAACAACAATAGATATCGTATAACATGAAAATGGGCGTTATCTATACAAGGGAATAACACAACGAAAAATAAAACATCATCTAGTATTGTGACGATTTGGGATTAATCTTAGAGTACTCGCGTAATGGATGATGTTTTTTATGTTACATACATTGCATAAATTCACGGTTTATGCTAATATATACAATTGCGTACATGAAAAATTAAAACGTAGAATATATGTTATTAGACTGATAAATTTAATGGATAAAGACAATTAGCAGGATTAAGGAGGAGCACAATGGGTAAGTATTTTGGGACAGATGGTTTTCGTGGTGAAGCGAATAAAGTTTTGACAGTAATGCATGCATTTAAAGTAGGACGTTTTTTGGGGAATTATTTTGGTAAGGATCATAAAGCTAAGATTGTAATTGGTAAGGATACTAGAAGATCCAGTTATATGTTTGAAGATGCACTTTCTGCTGGATTAACAGCCAGTGGTGCTGACGTGTATTTACTGCATGTAACAACAACACCAAGTGTTTCTTATGTAGTAACAAGTGAAGGATTTGATTGTGGTATTATGATTTCTGCAAGTCATAATCCGTTCTATGATAATGGTATTAAAATTATCAATGGAGAAGGACACAAACTAGAAGCCGAAGTAGAGGCATTAATTGAGCAATATATTGATGAAGAGGTAGACAGTATACCGTATGCTGTCGGAGAAGACATTGGAAGAACCATTGATTATTCAATGGGTAGACATCGTTACATGGGATACTTAATCTCATTAGCAAAGCGTTCCTTTAAGGGCGTGAAGGTAGGACTTGACTGTGCCAATGGTTCAGCATCTACGATTGCAAAACCAGTTTTCGATGCGTTAGGTGCTAAGACATTTACGATGAGTAATGAACCAAATGGCGTCAATATAAATACGAACTGTGGCTCAACACATATTGAACATTTAGCAAAATTCGTTGTAGAAAACAATTTAGATGTAGGATTTGCATACGATGGTGATGCAGATAGATGTTTAGCTGTAGATGAAAAAGGGAATATTATTGATGGTGATTTAATTCTTTATCTATGCGGAACTTATTTACATGAACATGGAGAGTTAACAAACAATACGATTGTTACTACAATTATGTCAAATATGGGGCTTTACAAAGCATTGGATGAAAAGGGTATTTCTTACGAGAAGACTACGGTTGGAGATAAGTATGTATATGAGTGTATGATGAATAACGGTTATACATTAGGCGGTGAACAGTCAGGTCATATTATTTTCAGCAAATATGCATCCACAGGAGATGGTATTTTAACATCTCTTATGATTATGGAAGTTATGCTTGAAAAGAAGATGAGCATATCTGAAATTTTGAAAGATATTAAGATTTATCCACAGTTACTTGTGAATGTCAAAGTCAATGACAAAAAGGCTGCTAGAGAAGATGAAGTTGTCAAGGCAGCAGCTGCGAAAGTAGAACAGGAACTAGGGGATGAAGGAAGATTATTATTACGTGAAAGTGGCACTGAGCCACTCATTAGAGTCATGGTAGAAGCGAAGACAGATGAACTATGTGCAAAGTATGCAAAAGTAGTTACAGATGCATTAAAAGAACAGGGTCACGAACGTGCGTAAAGCACGTTCCTTTCCGTGTTATAAGAAGATTAGGTATTTACAAAAATCCTAGCTTATACTATACTAGTGCTTAGATTGAGAATGGCTGAGTGTCTGTTTTCATGCTATATTAAGGAGGAAAATTAATGAGTTTACAAGTGGAAAAGTTAGAAAAGAACATGGTAAAGCTTACAATCGAGGCGAGTGCAGAAGAACTTGACGCTGCCATTGAAAAAGCATATCAGAAGAATAAAGGAAAAATTTCAGTTCAAGGATTTAGAAAAGGTAAAGCACCTCGTGCCGTTATTGAAAAATTATATGGAGCAAGCATTTTCTTTGAAGACGCAGCAAACGCTTTAATTCCTAAAGCTTATGATGAAGCTGTAAAAGAAAGCGACTTAGAAATCGTTTCTCAACCAGACATCAATGTTGTTCAAATTGAAAAAGGAAAACCATTTATCTTTACAGCTGAAGTAGCAGTAAAACCAGAAGTTACTTTAGGTGATTACAAAGGTATTGAAGTTGAAAAAATAGAAGTAACAGTTTCTGACGACGAAGTGAACGCTGAATTAGATCGCGTTAGAGAACAAAATTCAAGAACAATCACAGTTGAAGATAGAGCAATCGAAAACAACGATATCGCAATTATTGATTTCGAAGGTTTCGTTGATGGTAAAGCATTCGAAGGTGGAAAAGGTACAGATTACTCCTTAGTAATCGGTTCTCATTCCTTTATTGATACATTTGAAGAACAATTAGTTGGTAAGAAAACAGGTGAAGAAGTAGAAGTTAACGTTACTTTCCCAGAAGAATACCAAGCGAAAGAGTTAGCTGGAAAGCCTGCTATGTTCAAAGTAACAGTGAAAGAAATCAAAGTAAAAGAATTACCAGAATTAAATGACGAGTTCGCTCAAGATGTTTCTGAATTTGAAACTTTAGAAGAATACAAGGCTGATGTAAAGAAAAATCTTGAAGAGAAAAAATATAATGCAGCAATGTCAGCAAAAGAAGAAGCAGTAGTTGATACTGTAATCGAAAATGCAACAATGGAAATTCCAGAAGCTATGATCGAAACTCAAATGAGACAGATGGCTGATGATTTTGCTAGAAGAATTCAGCAACAAGGTTTATCATTAGAACAGTACTTCCAGTTTACAGGCATGGATGCTAAAAAATTCTTAGATTCTATTAGACCTCAGGCTTTAAAACGCATCCAAAGCAGACTTGTATTAGAAGCAATCGTGAAGGCAGAAAATATTGAAGTATCAGAAGAAGAACTTAACAAAGAACTAGAAGGTATGGCAGCAGCTTATAAGATGGAATTAGACAAATTAAAAGAACTTATGAGCGACAAAGATAAGGAAACTATGTCTATGGATATTGCTGTTCAGAAAGCAGTTGACGTGATCGCAGCAGCAGCTGTAGAGAAATAGTTCCTGTTTAAGGAGGAATGTTAGATGAGTTTAGTCCCATATGTCATTGAACAAACGAGTAGAGGAGAACGTTCTTACGATATTTATTCCCGTTTATTAAAAGAGAGAATCATCTTTCTAGGGGAAGAAGTAACAGACGTTTCTGCTCAGTTAATTGTAGCACAGCTCTTATTTTTAGAGTCCGAAGATCCGAACAAAGATATTAGCTTATATATCAACAGCCCGGGTGGATCAGTTACAGCTGGTATGGCAATTTATGATACTATGAATTATATCAAATGTGATGTTTCAACTATGTGTATTGGTATGGCTGCTAGTATGGGTGCGTTTCTTTTATCTGGTGGTGCAAAAGGAAAGAGATTTGCACTTCCTAACGCAGAGGTTATGATTCATCAACCTTCCGGCGGTGCTAAAGGCCAAGCTACAGACATTAAAATTGTGGCAGATAATATTTTAAAAACAAAGAAAAAATTGAATGAAATTTTAGCTGCTAATACAGGAAAACCTCTTGATGTGATTGAGATCGATACGGAAAGAGATAATTATATGACAGCACAAGAAGCAATGGAATATGGATTGATCGATAGCATTATTACGAAACGTAGCTAATTTTGTAAAGGAGTTTATTAAATGGCGAATAGAACAGATGACAGAAAGCAGTTAAGATGCTCTTTCTGTAATAAAACGCAAGATCAGGTACGTAAACTTATCGCACTTCCAAATGTATATATCTGCGACGAGTGTATCGATCTTTGTGCCGAGATTATTGAAGAAGAATTTGATACAAGCGAGAATGATAGTGAAATCAATCTATTAAAACCTCGTGAGATTAAGGAATTCTTAGATGAATATGTTATCGGTCAAGATGATGCAAAAAAAGTATTAGCGGTTTCTGTTTATAATCATTATAAGAGAGTTCTTGCCGGTAAAGACCTTGATGTAGAGCTGCAAAAAAGTAATATTATAATGGTTGGACCAACAGGTTCAGGTAAAACATATCTAGCTCAGACACTTGCAAAACTATTAAATGTACCATTTGCAATTGCAGATGCTACTGCATTAACAGAAGCAGGTTATGTAGGTGAAGATGTTGAGAATATTTTATTAAAAATTATTCAGGCAGCAGATTACGACGTAGAGCGTGCTGAGTATGGAATTATCTATATTGATGAGATTGATAAGATTACGAGAAAATCTGAAAATACATCAATTACACGAGATGTTTCTGGTGAAGGTGTTCAGCAGGCACTTTTAAAAATCTTAGAAGGAACAGTTGCCAATGTCCCTCCTCAAGGTGGTAGAAAGCATCCGCATCAGGAATTCATTCAGATTGATACTACTAACATTTTATTTATCTGCGGTGGTGCTTTTGATGGTTTGGAGAAAATTATTGAAAGCAGAATCGGACAAAAGTCTATCGGTTTTGGTGCTGAATTAGGTGCAAAACATGATAATACGATAGGTGAAATGTTTAAACAGGTATTACCTGAGGACTTTGTTAAATTCGGGCTTATTCCTGAGTTTGTAGGACGTGTTCCTGTTAGTGTAGGACTTGACTTATTAGACGAAGAAGCACTTACCCGTATTTTAACAGAGCCAAAGAATGCTATCGTAAAACAATATAAGAAGTTATTCGAACTTGATGGCGTTAATCTTGAATTTGAAGATGATGCTGTAAAGGCAATCGCAAAACTTTCTTTTGAGCGTAAGACTGGTGCCAGAGGATTACGCGCGATTATGGAATCCGTTATGATGAATTCTATGTTTGATATTCCTTCTGAAGAGGAAGTTGCCCGTTGTGTAATTACTAAGAAGGCAGTAGAAGGTAAAGAAGAACCAAAGTTGATTATGGTGGATGGCGAAAATGAGAAAAAGCCAATACCGAAAAAGGCAACGAAGCGTCGCAGCAATGGCGATGATATAGCATAAAAAAGACCCCGTT
>DBKX01000197.1:0-3978 GCA_002297865.1 Lachnoclostridium sp. UBA739 | reverse complement strand
AACGGGGTCTTTTTTATGCTATTTTTAGAGTTGTGCTGTTACAAACTCTTACTTTTTTACTTGCAAACATGGGTCATTATAGGTAATATAGTATCATATGAAATACAAGTTTTTGTAGAATATCAATATACAGGGCATAAGGGGAATAAAAGGGATAAATAGAAAAGAGGATGCAAGATGGAAAATTACAATAAGAATTTGCCAGTTATTGCGTTAAGAGATTTAACAGTATTACCTGGAATGATGATACATTTTGATGTAAATAGGGAAATTACGATAAAAGCAATAGAAGAAGCGATGCTAGGAGATCAGATGGTTTTCTTAGTAAGTCAGAAAGATGCAGAGGCAGATGAGCCAAAGGATGAGGACTTAGAGTCATTTGGAACTATCGCACTAGTAAAACAAGTGATTAAGCTAAGTGATGATATACTGCGTATTATGGTAGTGGGAATACAGCGAGCAGAGCTAATCTGTCTTGAAAAAGAAGAACCATTTCTTTTGGGCGAAGTTGAAGTAGCAGAAGATCATAGCTTGGACATGATCAACCCTCTAGAGCAGAAGGCTATGGGGGATCAGCTAAAGAAGCTGTTTGAGTTTTATTGCATTGAAACCAATAAAAGTGGTTCCAAAGCATTAGAAAAAATTCAAGAAATTCAGAATATTGATAAATTAGTAAATGACATTGCGATTAATTTAGCCTTAACTCAAGAAGAACAGCAAAAAATTCTGGATCAGGATAACTTAGCCAATAGATATGAATTTATGTGTATTCTGATGTCTGAAAAACTGCAGTTATTTGAATATCGAAAAGAATTAGAAAAGAAGATTAAGAGTCATATAGATAAGAATCAAAAAGAGTATGTACTTCGTGAGCAGATGAAAGTAATACGCGAGGAACTTGGTGAAGACGATACAGATGATGAAATAGAGCAGTTTAATAAGCAATTAAAGAAAGTAAAGGCTTCCAAAGAGGTAAAAGAGAAAATTAAGAAAGAGATTAACCGTTATAAATCAGTCTCAATTAATTCAGCAGAAAATGGTGTAATTCGTGGGCACATAGAAACTTTATTGGCGTTACCTTGGGACAAGGAAAGCAAAGATACTAATGATTTAAAAAAGGCGAAAAAGGTATTAGAAAGTGAACACTACGGACTGACAAAGGTCAAAGACAGAATCTTAGACTATCTTGCAGTTAGAAGTGTTGCAGAAAAAGGAGATTCCCCAATTATCTGTTTAGTTGGACCACCTGGAACAGGTAAAACATCCATAGCACGTTCCGTGGCAAAAGCTCTAAATAAAGAATATGTAAGAATCTGTTTAGGTGGAGTACGTGATGAAGCAGAGATTCGAGGTCACAGAAGAACGTATATTGGTGCTATGCCAGGTCGAATTATTACTGGACTTAAGAGCGTAGGAGTGAAAAATCCTTTAATGCTTCTTGATGAAATTGATAAGGTTAGTTCTGATTACAAAGGAGATACTTCAGCAGCATTGTTAGAAGTCCTGGACGCGGAACAAAATAATAAATTCGTAGATCACTATGTTGAGATACCGGTGGATTTATCCGATGTACTATTTATTGCAACAGCAAATTCTTTGTCAACGATACCAAGACCACTATTAGATCGTATGGAAGTTATAGAAGTATCAAGTTATACAGAGAACGAAAAAAATCATATCGCCAAAGAATTTCTTTTGAAGAAGCAGATGAAGAAAAATGGTTTAAAGAACAAAGAACTGACTATTTCTAGTAAGGCGTTAAGCAAAATTATTACTGGATATACAAGAGAAGCTGGAGTGCGAAATTTGGAAAGAGAGATTGCACAGATTTGCCGTAAGTCTGTTCGAGAAATATTAGAAGGTGACAAGAAGCAGGTTCGTGTTACCGAAAAGAATCTATCTAAATACCTGGGAAAAGTACCATATGATATTAATTTGGCAAATGAAGAAGATGAAATCGGTATCGTACGTGGACTTGCTTGGACAAGTGTTGGCGGAGATACCTTACAGATAGAGGTAAATGTAATGCCAGGTAAAGGAAAGTTACAGCTTACAGGAAAAATGGGAGATGTAATGCAAGAATCAGCACAAATCGCATTAAGTTATGTGCGTTCTATTAGCAATGAATACGATATTCCATACGAATATTTTGAAAAACATGATATTCATCTTCATATTCCAGAAGGTGCAGTTCCAAAGGATGGTCCTTCTGCAGGTGTAACTATGTCAACTGCCATCTTTTCCGCTGTTACAAAGCAGAAAGTTCGTGCAGACGTGGCAATGACAGGAGAAGTTACGTTACGTGGAAAAGTTTTGCCAATCGGCGGCTTAAAAGAAAAATTATTAGCAGCAAAAGCAGCGCATATTCAAACTGTACTAGTTCCAGGTAAGAATAGAAAAGATATCGAAGAATTAGATGCAGAAATTTTGGAAAAGCTAAATATTGAATATATTGATACGATGGAACAAGTTCTATCATTTGCGCTAGCTCATTAGAAAAAGGAGGACTAAATCATGCATATTAAAAGTGTGAATTTAGAAACAGTCATTGGAATCACAAGTAAGCTGCCTAAAAATGAGCTGGTTGAGATTGCATTTGCAGGAAAGTCAAACGTGGGAAAATCATCATTAATCAATGCATTGATGCAACGTAAGTCTTATGCAAGAACTTCGCAACAGCCAGGGAAGACACAAACAATTAACTTTTATAATATAAATAGCGAAATGTATTTTGTAGATTTGCCAGGATACGGCTACGCAAAAGTATCTCAAGAAACAAAAGTGAAATGGGGAAAAATGATTGATAATTATCTTCAGAAATCAGAAGTTCTTCGTTTATTATTCTTGTTAGTAGATATTAGACATGAGCCTGGACAGAATGATAAAGACATGTACAATTGGGCGGTACATTATGGCTTCAATCCAGTTGTTATCGCGACTAAAGCAGATAAGATTTCAAGGGGGCAAAAACAGAAGCACATTTCCATGATTGCAAAAGCATTAAATGTGGTAGAGGGCACACCAATTATTCCGTTTTCGGCATTAAGCAAAGATGGAAGAGATGAAATCTACGAATATATTGAAGGTGCAAAAGAATACTTTGACCAAGAAAAAGAATAAAATGACATAAAATAAGAGGCTTTCATACTAAAGATTGATATGCCCCTTGTCAAGTAGACAGGATAAATATCTAAAACAATTTATTGGCTACCGCATCATGCGGTAGTTTTTTTCATGCTATCCATTTTGACTTATATTTTTCAATACGTTTATTTTCAGGTATTGGATACTGAATTGGTGTATTTGTTTCGAGTACTTCGGTGCGTACTTCTGCTGGTGTTTTGCATCCGTATCTTTTTTGAGGACGTTCAGAGTTATAAAACTTTATGTAAGATTCTATCGCTTTTCTAAGCGATTTCTCATCTGTAACTTCATACATACAGTACATTTCGCTTTTAATGATTCCCCATAGACCTTCTGTGGGTCCATTATCTATACAACGACCAACATGTGACATGGATTGTTCCATTTTATTCTCACGAAGTTTTGCTTGGAATACTTTGCTTGTGTATTGAAAATCTCTATCGCTGTGGAATACAGGATTTGCTTCAGGGCTTGCTACTATGGCTTTATCAAATGTCTGAAATACTAGTTTTTTCATAATTCTATGGATTCTATTTTTATTATAGTTTTTTCCGTTGAAATGGTTAATCCATACAGTCATACGACGATATCCAAGGATATGATAAAACCTATCGTCATACTCACGAATTAATTCGGCAAGTTCTATATTTTCTTTTTCTTCAATCTGTCGTTTCAACCGTAAATTTTCTCTTCTAAGACGCTCTAATTCATCAACCTTGTCATCTGTTTTATGATGCCCTCTTCGGTCATGTAAACCTTCTTCGTCATTAGAATCATATTTTTTCATCCGCTATAAACCTGGCTATAGGAAACATCATATAATGCTGCCGTATA
>DBKX01000081.1:1928-3509 GCA_002297865.1 Lachnoclostridium sp. UBA739 | reverse complement strand
GAGGTGCCCCTGTCACACCCTTAGGCACAATCTTAATTGTACCGGTCTGTGATATATAAGGAATTATCGTAGATATCAGGTTTTTGTTATAAACACCGTTTCGATTTTTTCGCTTTTCACCAGGTTCACTAGGAATACATTTTATATATGGTTTCTTCTTCAAACTCTTCGGCAAATAATTCTTAATAAACGGTAAATATCCAGCTAGTATAAATAAAATAATTGCCAAAATTGTTAGTTTAACAAATAAATCCCAGTTGCGTTCCCACCATGACCGTGTATCATTAAATGTCATTGTACCGCTTGTATTCCCTGACCATATTTCAGCTCCAACCTTCTGTTTGTAATCTACTTTGTAGTTACACCCCGTATATGTCCCTGTTGATGGTTGGTCATCCGGCAATACCGGGTATATTCTATAAGTGCCGGGTTGATCTGTTTTTTCAATTGCTAGTTTATCAATTTTGATTTTTCGCGATTCACTCTCAAACGAAATAGTCGGTAATGTCATAACCGACCATTCTTCAGGGGTTATTTCTCTTCCATCGATTTTCGCCTCCAGCTCAATAAATTCGCTATTTTCTATTCCATTGGAAGTAATTTTGTAGGTCGGATTGTTCTTAATTAAAAATGAAATATTCCTGTTTTTGAATATTGAATAATTCAGATGGGTAGAGACACTATGATAATCCAAATATCGCGCTAATGCGTCGATAGATAATGTACCCTCTTCCAATTTAATTTTATCGCCGTTCGAGTACATTTTATCGTGCTTCGTCCCATTATTTGTTACAAAAGCTTCATATGTAACATCACCCAATAGCTTTGATTGAGCAACTTTTTCTTTTGTTCCGGTTTTTACAAACCCAAAAGAAATCGTATACTCACCGGCCTCAAGGTTGGCCATATCTGTTACTTCGTTTCCCTGCGAATTCGTAAGGTATACTGCGACCTCAACATTGGGTTTATAATAGATTTCTATTGTTTCAGCACCAGACACATCCACCGTATAATCGCCTGCTGAAAAATCATCCACAAATGTTGCTATGCTTCCAACCAAATCTCTCGCCGGTTCATTACTGTAATTAGTTGCATCGCATTCACTATACTTTACTTCGACAGGAGTTCTCGAACTTTTAACAAGAGCGCCATCAGCTTTTTTGATACCATTAATTTGGACATTAGCACCTTGGGCAAACACCGTCAATTCGCCCATAGGAACGTCAAAAGAAAACTTCTTTGTACTTGTATTGACATCCAGCTTATTTGAATTAAATATCCTAGTGCAGATTCCTGTAATTTGATTTAATATTTGATTGTTTGTTTTAGCTTCAACATAAAAAATGTTTTGATTTTCTCGTGCCGTAATACCGGCTGCATCCGGCCCCATTGCCAAGAACATAACGCTTATGTCGGATTTTTTTGCTGCAAGGAATGAATCTATTTTATCTTTACTTAGAGCTCCATCTTCAAAGGCACCGTCAGTAAGGATCACAAGCCATTTTTCATCAGCGGTGGCTTTTGAAAGATCTGAATATGCTCTTTTAACAGAATTAAATGGCGTATTCCCTGCCCTTGTTT
>DBKX01000081.1:0-1892 GCA_002297865.1 Lachnoclostridium sp. UBA739 | reverse complement strand
TAGCCGCACCGTCTTTTCCATGCAAAACAACCCTAGGTGCATGCCCTGTTCCGGTCCGATAATCGCTCATGTAGTAAACATTCAATATGTCGTTTTCTCCAAGCATGGCAGCAAAAACTTCCATTGAGTATTTTGCCTGGCACCAAGTATCTACTAAATGATCTGAGCGATACATGCTTCCGGAGTCATCGTATACTACATTTATCATTCTACTCGGCTCTGAGCTCGCATTTGCCACATTTATCGGTAAAAAAAGAGAGCAAAGCAGCAAACACGCAATCAATCCACAAAAACACTTTTTCATATGAGCACCTATTCCTTTTTCTTTAAAAATTATTATGCATCAAGCACATCGTCGATACTTAAAGTCCCAATACCCCTACTTCCGCATTATTCCTCAAATCTAAATATTTTTCGCAGCCCGGCAAAGCAAACAAAGTACTCAAAAAAGAACATTAAACTGCAGAAAAAGCCTAAGCGCGAAATAGTTATATAAACTATTCCACGTTCTATTCTTTAATAAACTTGGAAATCTTTCAATATCCTATTCATGAAAGCGGCATAACATACACAAATATGAACAAAGCACATGTTTACGTTTTATGATTACAAGTTATTCCCCTTTTTCCGACTCAATGAACTGCTGTACCGTCATCATTCCTTTTGAAATCATAAAAAATTTATCATTATAATTGTCTATGGTTGCTGCTGAAACCATAATCATATATTCAAACAATGCCTCTCCCAATGTGCTTTCTTTATAGCTGGATGTAAGCCTAAATATAATAGATCCATCAGATAAATCATAGTCAAACGAACCATCAACTAATCCATAGTTTGCGACGCATATTGCCAATGCGACATCAATTCTTTTGGATTCTTCTACCTTAAAAGGCATCACCGAAAGAAACGATACAACCTCATTTCTCGGGTTAACTCTTACAAAAAAATCGATCGGGAAATCATCGCCTTTAATAGTCGCTTTTATCATAAGGTCATCATCAAATTTATCATAGTGCCACTTTTGGTTGTCAAGCATTCTGCACAAAACACCATATGTTTCTTTTGCCATTGTCATGTTTAAATCTTCCATCTTAAAGCCTCCTAAAAATTTAAATGTTTTAATATACAATAGTCTATAGTCACATTACTATAATACTATCTAGTACAAAAGCAATCCGCAAAAAAACATGTTAAACATATACTTTCGCACAGGAAATCACTACTTNNCTTAGACTATATAAAATCACCTATGCATATATAACGTACGACACCATAAGACCGCTCGAATACACTTCATACATTAAAAAATATTGTATAAATATAATAAATAATTCAATCAGCTAATCAGCAAAGCATCTGCTCATTCTACTTCACTAAAGTGTTTTTAGTCATATAATATATGTCGTCTATTAAGTTTCAAATATATAATGGTACTTATAGCATACCTGCTATCGACTTGTAATTTTCACCTTTAAGTCAACCCACATTTATATTGGATGTACAACTTTCGTACGATAATTAGCACGAACACCGCATTGCAGCCAATTAATTGATTTTACAGGCTAGTCCATTAAAATTCGCTCTTGTCTGAATAATCGTATTAACTGATTTATACTGATTACAAAATATCTTTGCGATTGAAAAATTTAAAAATAAGCGTCAAAATCATTTATATTTGCAAAAAGCATCTGTTTATTATCGAATCCTATTCTAATTAACAAAATTATATTACAATTGTATGGTTAATGTCAATATATAATATTATTGACATTTATTGTTCTAATTATTTTACCCAATTAGAAAATATGTATTTTATATATATTCACAATAATAGCTTCAATTTATAAATATATGCAATTCGATTGAGTAATCATAACCACTAGTAAACT
>DBKX01000402.1:4745-8671 GCA_002297865.1 Lachnoclostridium sp. UBA739 | reverse complement strand
ATGTATTGAAATAAAAATTTGCGTAACATAAATTATTATATATCATCAGTCTGCAATTCTGCAATATTCTTACTTTACCTATAAATCCTATTGACAAACTAGGAAATAAAAAGTATTATATATGCATGCAAGGAGGCAACGACAATGAAGAACAAAACATTACATAAACCCCTAAAATACCTCATTTTAGGCTTAATCACAATAAACACACTCCCAATTTTATCTGGGTGTACCAATACAAACAAAAACGACTTAACGATCACCAACGTCTCATACGACCCAACAAGAGAATTATACGAAGACTACAACAAAGCCTTCACCAAACACTACAATCAAACCTATGGAAAAGACATAAAAATAATCCAATCCCACGGCGGCTCAGGCAGCCAAGCCCGTTCCGTAGTAGAAGGCAGTGACGCAGATGTCGTAACCCTAGCATTAGAACGAGACATTAGCTTAATCGAAAAAGCAGGATTAATCGAACCAGACTGGATAACGGAATTCGATGAAGATTCCTCTCCTTACACATCCACCATTCTCTTCCTAGTAAGAAAAGGTAACAAAAAACAAATCCATGACTGGAACGACCTAATCAAAAAAGACGTAGAAGTAATCACACCCGACCCAAAAAGCAGCGGCGGAGCATGTTGGAACTTTCTTGCAGCTTGGGAATATGCATTACAAAACAACCAAAACGATGAAGAAGCTGCCAAACAATTTGTAAAAGCACTGTATGATAATGTAAGTGTAATGGATTCGGGGGCAAGGGGTGCTACCACAACATTTGTTGAGAACAAAAAAGGCGATGTTTTAATTGCCTGGGAAAATGAAGCCCTTGCATCCATAAAAGAATATCCTGATGAATTCGAAGTGGTTTCGCCAAGTATCAGTATACTAGCCCAGCCAAGTGTAGCAGTCGTAGATGAAAACGTAGACAAGGATGGGAAAAGGGAAATTGCTACAGAGTACATAAAATATTTATATACAGAGGAAGCACAGAACATAATCGCAGAAAATGGATATCGGCCTTGCAATCAGGAGATATTGAAAAAATATAAAGATAAATTTGATTTGAATATGAAGTTATGTACCATAAAAGATTTTGGTGGATGGAAGAAAGCCTATGAAAAGTTCTTCCAGGATGGCGGAATATTTGATGAAATCTATATAAGCTGAAAATGTTAGAGAGGAGGTTATTATGGAAACGTTAAAATATAGAAAACGAGTTAGGAAATGTAGGGTAGTACCGGGATTTGGACTTACTATGGGGATAACAGTAAGCCTGCTTTCCCTGCTGATACTAATTCCGTTGGCTTCCGTACTGGCATGTTCCTTCCGTTTATCGCCATCGAAGTTCATAGCTGTAATCACAAGGCCAACGGTAGTGCATGCATTTCAAACCAGCCTATTCTGTGCATTTATAGCAGCAGTTATTAATAGCATATTTGGTTTCATAATAGCCTGGGTGATTGTAAGATATGAGTTCCCAGGAAAGAGAATCTTAGATGGAATGATAGAATTACCGTTTGCATTGCCTACCGCTGTAGCGGGTATCACCTTATCGAAACTGTATTCAGAAGAGGGCATAATAGGAAAAGCACTTGCAACATTTGGTATCAAAGTGGCATACACCAAGATTGGAATTATTGTAGCATGTGTATTCATAGGAATACCATTTGTAGTAAGAGCCGTACAGCCTGTGTTAGAAAAACTGGATGGACAGTATGAAGAAGCGGCGGAAATCCTAGGAGCCAGCAGATTAAGGACCATCCGAAAAGTCATAGTGCCAGAGATTAGGCCGGCGCTTCTGACAGGATTTGGATTAGCATTTGCAAGAGGAATTGGAGAATACGGAAGTGTTATTTACATAGCAGGAAATAGTGCAAAAGAACATACTCAGGTTGTTTCTTACGTTATTATGCAGAAATTAAATTATATGGATTATGCTAGTGCCACAGCAATTGCGCTGGTTATGTTAATTCTATCTTTTATCATCCTGTTACTGGTTAATCTGGTACAGGTTAGACAATCAAAACGGACAAATAATGTTTAGTGAGGTGGAACATGAGAAAAGAGAGTAAAATTGCAAAAGTTATTTTGATTACCATAAGTGTATTATTTCTAGTTCTAATGCTGGTGTTTCCACTGATATTTGTTATGGTGAGAGCATTGGGAGACGGAGTTTCCTTTTACATAAAATCCATTCAGACGGAGTATGTGTTATCAGCCCTTGGAGTAACACTTCTTGCCACAGCAGTAGCTCTTGTGGTAAATACAATTTTCGGAATTGCAGCAGCATGGCTTATGACAAAGTTCAGTTTTAAGGGAAAACATATTTTATCAACCTTGATAGATATTCCATTTTCCATCTCACCAGTTATCGCAGGTTTAGCATTTTTAATGACCTTTGGAAGAATGGGATTTGCAAGACCAGCCTTAGATGCAGTGAACCGCCTGCTGGGAACCGATATTCGAATCGTATTTGCAATTCCAGGAGTTGTACTGGCAACAATCTTTGTTACCTTCCCATTTGTATCCAGAGAAATTATTCCTGTGTTAAATGCACAGGGAACTGACGAAGAGGAAGCGGCGGCGTTGATGGGAGCCAATGGTTTTTTTATCTTTCGAAAAATAACATTTCCACATATTAAATGGGCATTACTTTATGGAATCATACTTTGTACAGCAAGAGCGTTAGGCGAGTTTGGCGCGGTCAATGCTTTATCCAAAACAAGGGGTGGTACGTTCACGCTTCCACTTGAGATAGATGCATTATATTTATCAGGTTCAGCAGATTCTATTACAGCAGCATTTGCAGTTTCTTCTTTATTAGTAATTCTGGCAGTGGTGATTTTGATTCTGAGAAATTTTGTAGAGTACAGGGCAAAGAAAAAGTTAGCGGAGTAGGGAGACCAAAAGCTTTGGAAGGGAGAAACGTGTATGTATGTAGAAATGAAAAATATTTATAAAAACTATGGCGATTATCTTGCATCGGATAATGTGAACTTCGGAGTGGAAAAGGGAAAACTGGTTGCACTGCTTGGACCTAGTGGCAGTGGTAAGACAACGCTTCTTCGCATGATTGCAGGATTAGAGACGCCAAATAGTGGGGAAATACGGATTGATGGTAAGGTTGTCAATGACGTACCGGCTGCTAAGAGAGGCATTGGATTTGTGTTTCAGAGTTATGCGTTATTCCGGTACATGACCGTATATGATAATATCGCATTTGGATTAGAGATACAGAAAGTACCCAAAAAGGAAATCAAACAGCGGGTAATGGAAATGATTGAGCTGACAGGGCTTAAGGGAATGGAAAAACGTTATCCCAATCAGCTGTCAGGTGGTCAAAGGCAAAGAGTTGCATTTGCAAGAGCACTGGCACCAAGACCACAAGTACTTCTGTTAGACGAACCATTTGCGGCAATTGATGCCAAGGTTCGTTCGGAACTTCGAAGCTGGCTGAGGGATATGATTCACAAGGTAGGGATTACAAGCATCTTCGTAACCCATGATCAGGATGAAGCCGTGGAAGTTGCAGATGAGATTATCATTACAAATGGTGGAAAAATCGAACAGGTTGGAACACCAACAGAGATTTACAAGAAGCCAAAAACACCGTTTGTTGCACAGTTTGTTGGACGCTCGACAATAGTAGAACAGTACCATAAACTAAAAGGATTTGAGCAGATACCGAATGCTTCGAAAGCGGTCATTCGACCTGAGTTTGTGAAGGTATCTAAATATGGCCAATTAAGGGAATTTATGAGTGTTGCAGAAGACGGAATTGTCAATAAAGTGGTTTTTAGAGGAGACCGAATGGATCTTACCATTACAGTTCAAGGCATTGTCTTTCATGCAGAACGTTCCTTGGAGGAAGAACCTATTGCAGTAGGAGAAGTGGTACAGGTTTTAGTTTATCGGCT
>DBKX01000402.1:2345-4730 GCA_002297865.1 Lachnoclostridium sp. UBA739 | reverse complement strand
GCTTTACGTATTTGATGAGGAAACAACGTATCTTGTGGAAAACAGTGCAATGCAGGCAAGAGATTTATTCTTTATATAGATTGCGATCAAAGGAGGTTTATGGCATGAAAATAACAGAAAGAAAGAGATTGGATACCGATGTTCTGATAATCGGTGGTGGGACAGCAGGATGTTATGCAGCAATGACTCTTAGAGAACATTCAAAGCTCTCAATTATAATTGCTGAAAAGGCGAATATTAAGAGAAGTGGCTGTCTTGCAGCAGGAGTAAATGCGTTAAATGCATATATTGTAAAAGGACGCAAACCAGAAGATTATGTAGATTATGCTTCGAAAGATGCAGATGGAATTGTGAGAGAAGACCTTCTTTTGACCATGTCGGAAGGACTAAACCGTGTGACAGAAAAGCTTGAACGCTTAGGACTTGTTATTTTGAAAGATGAAAATGGTGAGTATGTTGCCAGGGGAAATCGAAATATCAAAATAAATGGAGAGAATATTAAGCCAATCTTGGCAAGTGCAGTAGATGCATTAGAGGATGTTACCGTTATTAATCAGTTAAATATCACAGATTACATAGTGAAAGACAATCGAATTATTGGAGCAATTGGATTTAGCATAGCAGATGGTTCTGCTTACGAAATTCGTGCTAATGCAGTGATATGCGCAACAGGAGGTGCGGCAGGACTTTACAAACCAAACAACCCAGGATTCTCCAGACATAAGATGTGGTATCCTCCTTTTAACACAGGGGCAGGTTATTCCATGGGTATTCGTTCTGGTGCGGAGATGACAACTTTTGAAATGAGATTCATTGCATTACGATGCAAGGATACCATTGCACCAACTGGAACCATTGCCCAAGGTGTTGGGGCAAGGCAAGTGAATTCCCATGGTGAGAATTATGAGAAAAAATACGGCATCACCACTTCACAGCGAGTATATGGAACTGTTAAAGAAAATATCGAAGGCAGGGGACCATGTTATCTTGCAACGGAAGGCATTACAAAGGAACAAGATGAGGAATTAAAGAAAGCCTATCTGAATATGGCGCCAAGTCAAACCTTAAAGTGGATTGAGTCAGTTAAAAACCCAAGTGAGCAGAACGTAGAAATTGAAGGAACAGAACCTTATATTGTGGGAGGCCATACAGCAAGTGGTTACTGGGTTGATACCAACCGTCAGACAACGGTTCAATACCTTTACGCAGCAGGAGATGTGGCAGGCGGATGTCCTCAGAAATATGTAACCGGTGCTCTTGTAGAAGGTGAAATTGCAGCTAAAGCAATCGTAGCAAGTGCGGAAAAAGAAGATTTTACATTAACAGAGAGTCAGAAGAGTTTTGCGGAAGATGAATTTAGCAAAAAAGCAGAAGAGTATAACAGCTTTCTTAGTAAGGAAGAAGCTGTATTTACAATAGAACAGCTAGAAGAAGCCATGCAAAAGGTTATGGATACCTATGCAGGAGGAATACAAAGTCATTATCAGTTCAATGAAAAGCAGTTATTGCTTGCGAAAGAAAAAATCACAAGCATTATCAAGTTAAGCGAAGGACTATACGCATCCGATATGCATGAACTCATGTTTTTATATGAGCTTAGAGAAAGACTGGATGTATGTCTTGTACTGATAGAACATTTGAAAGCAAGAAAAGAAACCAGGTGGCATAGTTTCGCTGAAAATCTGGATTATCCAGAAAAGAGTGACGACTATTTAAAATATGTAAATTCCAAACTGGAAAATGGTGAAATTAAGATTCTATATCGAGAGCTTGTAAAGAGAGGTGAACAGTATGAGCATAGCCATTAAGAAAGAAAAATGCGCTGGGTGCAGAAAGTGTACGAGCGTATGTCCTGGAAGTCTTATCAAAACAGATGAAGATGGAAAGGCTTACATCAAGTATCCAAGAGATTGCTGGGGCTGTGCGTCCTGTCTAAAGGAGTGTAAGTTTGGCGCAATTGAATTTTACCTCGGTGCAGATATCGGTGGAATCGGAAGTAAGATGCATGTTACAGAAGATGGAGATATCTATCATTGGCATATTAAGAAAGTAACAGGAGAAACAGAAACCATTACAATTAATAAGAAAGACTCCAATCAATATTAGAAGGAAAGAGGGATCGTTATGAGTGAATTATCACATCTTGATAAATTAGAGGCAGAAGCAATCTACATTATCCGTGAGGTTGCCGCAGAATGTGAAAAACCAGTAATGCTGTATTCCATAGGAAAGGACAGCTCCGTAATGCTACATCTTGCAATGAAAGCATTTTACCCAGAAAAACCACCATTTCCATTTTTACATGTCAATACGACATGGAAGTTCAAAGAAATGATTGAGTTTCGAGACAGAGTGGCAAAAGAAAAAGGAATTGAAATGTTAGAT
>DBKX01000402.1:0-2311 GCA_002297865.1 Lachnoclostridium sp. UBA739 | reverse complement strand
GGATGGGGTGAAAAAAGGAATCAACCCATTTGACCATGGCTCTGCATACACAGATATTATGAAAACCCAAGCCTTAAAGCAGGCTCTCAATAAATATGGATTTACAGCAGCTTTCGGTGGCGGACGAAGAGATGAAGAAAAATCTCGTGCCAAAGAGCGTATCTTCTCCTTCCGTAATGAGGCACATGCCTGGGACCCTAAAAACCAAAGACCTGAATTGTGGAAATTATATAACTCCAAAATTAACAAGGGGGAAAGCATTCGAGTGTTCCCAATCTCCAACTGGACAGAGAAGGACATCTGGCAGTACATAAAAAGAGAAAACATTGATATTGTGTCCTTATATTTTGCTAAAGAACGCCCAGTTATTTACCGTGACGGAAACATTATCATGGTAGATGACGATAGACTGAAACTTCGTGAAGGGGAAAAAATTGAGTATAAGAGTGTTCGTTTCCGAACTCTTGGCTGCTATCCACTTACAGGCGGCTGTGAATCAACTGCAACAACCTTAGACGAAATTATTGATGAAACATTAAGTGCTGTATCTTCCGAGAGAACCACTAGAGTAATCGACAGTGAAGAAATTGGAAGCATGGAAAGAAGAAAAAGGGAGGGATACTTCTAGATGAGCGGATTATTAAAATTTATTACTTGCGGAAGTGTTGATGATGGAAAATCAACTTTAATTGGACATATTTTATATGATTCAAAATTATTATATGCAGATCAAGAACGTGCATTGGAATTAGATAGTAAAGTAGGAAGCCGTGGAGGTGCAATCGATTATTCCCTTCTGCTAGATGGTTTAATGGCAGAACGGGAACAAGGTATTACAATCGACGTTGCATATCGTTATTTTACAACGGATAAAAGAAGTTTTATCGTTGCAGATACACCAGGTCATGAAGAATATACAAGAAACATGGCAGTTGGCGCATCCTTTGCAGACCTTGCAATTATTCTTGTGGATGCAAAGCAGGGTGTTTTGGTGCAGACTAGAAGACATGCAAGAATTTGTGCATTGATGGGAATTCGTTATTTTATTTTTGCAGTCAATAAGATGGATTTAATTCAATACGACCAGGCTCGTTTTGAACAAATTGAAAAACAGATTAAGGAATTAAGCGAAGAGCTTAAATTGGAAAATGTAAAAATTATTCCAGTTAGTGCAACGGAAGGTGACAACGTTACAACGAAGTCTGAAAATATCACTTGGTATGATGGAGATGCTATTCTTCCTTACCTGGAAAATGTCGAAATCGATAATAAAGATGTAGAGGAAGGATTTTATCTTCCTGTACAAAGAGTGTGCCGCCCAAATCACACGTTCCGTGGATTCCAAGGACAGGTGGAATCTGGTTCTGTCTCAGTAGGTGATACCATTATCACATTGCCAAGTAACGAAAAGGCGCAGGTGAAAAGTATTTTAATCGGAGATAAAGAAGCGGACAGCGTATCAGCAGGACAGCCTGCAACTATTCAGCTCAACAAGGAAGTGGATGTTTCAAGAGGATGTGTGCTGATTAAAGACAACGCTATCACAGTAAGCAACTCTGTAACAGCAACTCTGTTATGGATGGATGATGAAGAACTTACCATCGGAAAAGACTACCTTGTTAAGATAGGAACCAAACAAATCCCTGGTGTGATTGCCAATATTAAGTATAAAATTGATGTGAACTCAGGACAGGCAGTTCAAACAGAAAAGCTTGAAAAAAATGAGCTTGCTGTATGTGATATTTTGTTCCAGGAGAAGATTGTTGTGGATGAGTTTGATAAGCATAGAACACTTGGAGAACTGATTCTCATCGACCGAATCAGCAACATGACTTCTGCATGTGGTGTTGTGAATAAGACACAGATTGCTCAGGATGAAAATGAAAAGAGTACATTTGAAGGGGATGGCGTAAAGGCTAGAGGAGATATATTCGAAGAGTATTATTACAACATGGAAAGTCAGAGTATCTTAAAAGCTAGGCCAGTAACCCAGACTTATCGAATAGGTGATACGATATCGACCCAAGGAGAGAGTTATCATTATCCTGACAGCTTTGATATTATCGCATTACGTGATATGGCAGCTGTCAAGATCAGAGATGGCAAAGTGGAAGACATTCTATCCCTTAATGAGTATCAATATTCTGATGTGCCATTAGTAAATAGTCGTGGATTTGCTATTCAGGTGCATTCGGATGAAGAGTATAACAAGTTCATTGGTGAGTTTAATGAGAATGAACAACAAACCAATGCTGCCTTATTCTATAAATGGATTGACTTTTCCGTATACCGTAAAATCGTGTTCCATGAT